>CALZHW010000147.1 GCA_945787125.1 uncultured Ectothiorhodospiraceae bacterium | reverse complement strand
CTTGGGCATTAGATGCTCATATTTAGTCTGAATTGGTACCACCTGCGCTCATGCACAGTCGTGCGAAAATCTCACAAGCACAGCATTTCCGGTCCTTTTCGGTGAATAGCGACGGCTATTAACCTCAAGCGATCGAAAAAACTGCACTTGTGAATTTCCCTCGCTACGACCGCCATGGATGGTGGAAGTGCCGGATTTGCAGGAGCAATAAACCGGTCGATTCCCATTCTCGGATAGGCTTCTAACAACTCAAATCCATCATAAGTGCCTCTTGCACGCTGTACCTTTTTTCGGGTTTGTCTTCGATTATTCGCTCGTAACTGCCGTCACTTTGCAGCACCCAGGCTTGGGTATTGTCTTCCAGGTAGCACTCCAGTTGTTGTGTTAGAAGTTCAGCTAATTTCGCGGACTCGATGGGGAAGCATAATTCAACCCGTTGAAAAAAATTACGTTCCATCCAGTCTGCGCTGGAACAGAAGACTTCTGGTGTACCATCGTTATGGAAATACATGGCGCGGGTGTGTTCCAGGAAGCGCCCAACGATGGAGCGCACGTGAATGTTTTCAGAAACGCCAGGTATATTCGGTCGTAGGCGACACATGCCTCGGATGATTAGGTCAATCTTCACCCCGGCAATGGACGCACGATATAACGCTTCGATGATTTTAGGCTCAATGAGTGAATTCATCTTGGTGATGATGCGCGCTGGTTTTCCTTTTGCCGCATTATCTGCTTCGCGATTGATTTTTTCGATCATCAGCTTGTGCATGCTGAAAGGAGACTGGATGAGTTTGTGTAGGGTGGATACCTTGCCCAAACTGGTAAGCTGCATAAATACGTTATGCACATCTTCGCCAATATATTTATCACTGGTAAATAAACCATAGTCGGTGTACAAACGAGCGGTTTTGTGATGATAATTGCCTGTGCCGAGATGGACGTAACGTCGCAGTTTTTTCCCTTCCCGCCGGACAATCATTGCCATTTTGACGTGTGTTTTAAAGCCAACAACACCGTATACCACTTGTGAGCCTGCGGCTTGCAGACGGTTTGCCAGAGCAATATTATCCGCTTCATCAAAGCGGGCACGAATCTCGATGACCACGGTAACTTCTTTGCCTGCTTCTGAAGCCAGCACTAAGGCGTCAACGATATTGGAATCGGGGCCGGTACGATAAAGGGTTTGTTTAATCGCTAATACATTAGGATCTTTAGCGGCTTGACGTAAAAAATCAACCACCGGAGTGAAAGACTCAAACGGATGATGGATTAAAATATCATTTTTGTTTAAGACCTTGAATATATCAGCGTTGACACTGAGTTTTGCCGGCAGCTTAGGGCTGTAAGGCGGAAATTTTAAATCCGAATGGCCATCGATATCACAGATTTTTGTCAATCGTGCCAGATTGACCGGGCCATTTACTAAATAAAGATACTCATCCTTTAAGTGCAGTGTTTTCACCAAATAGGCCACCATTTCTGCCGGGCATTCGCTGGCTACTTCCAGTCTTACCACGTCACCGTAGCGACGTGACAATAGCTGACCTTCCATGGCATGTGCCAGGTCATCTACTTCTTCTTCATCAAACATCAAATCGCTATTACGGGTTAAGCGAAACTGGTATAACGCTTCAATTTTCATTCCATGAAATAAGTCATCAACAAATGCATGAATTATGGAAGACAAAAAGACAAAATCACCAGGTCCGTTACCTTCGTCTTCCGGTGGCAGTTGCACGATTTCCGGCAGGGATCTTGGTGCTTGAATTACTGCTTTGCCGCTATCCCGGCCAAAGGCATCTTTGCCTTTAAGATTAATAATAAAGCACAAGCCTTTATTTTGAATTCGAGGGAATGGATGCGCCGGGTCTAAACCCATTGGGCTCAATACGGGTAGCAAGGATTCATCAAAAAATTTGCGCAGCCATTTGGCCTGGTTAGCGTTCCATTGCCCGCGGCGAATAAAACGAATGTTTTCTTTTTCTAAATCTGGTAATAATTCATCATTGAGGATGCGATATTGTTCTTCAACGAGCTCGAGTACCTTGGTACGTATTTCACTGAGTAAATTGCTGGGCGTGATTCCGTCTGGCCCTGATGATTCGATACCAATGGTAATTTTTTGGTTTACTCCAGCGACACGTATTTCAAAAAACTCGTCGAGATTCGTGCTTGAAATGCACAAATAACGCAGTCTTTCTAAAAGTGGGACATTTGCTCGTTTGGCTTGGTCAAGCACGCGAAAATTGAATTCAATGGCACTCAGCTCTCGGTTGAGGTAAAGCTCGGCAGCGCTTAAGTCGATGTCGTTGGGTGTCAGGGAGTTAGATTTTAATTCTTCAAGCATGATGTAAGTTGTATTTTCCCATTTTGGATAGGTTCCTAAAGATTGTCAGACGCATAATCTGCTAGGCGCGATCGCTCACCACGTTGTAGCGTGATGTGTGCGCTATGGTTCCAATTTTTAAAACGATCCACCACATAAGTTAAACCCGATGTCGTCTCGGTCAGATAGGGGGTATCAATTTGCGCAACATTACCTAGGCAGACAACTTTAGTTGCGGGGCCTGCTCGAGTGATCAATGTTTTCATTTGTTTTGGCGTGAGATTCTGTGCTTCATCAATGATCAGAAATCGGTTCAGAAAAGTGCGACCACGCATAAAATTTAATGAACGAATTTTTATCCGCTTTTGTAACAAATCATTCGTTGCTGCACGTTCCCATTCACCGGCACCTTGTGGGGTGGTTAGCACTTCAAGATTATCCATTAGCGCACCCATCCAAGGTGTCATTTTCTCTTCTTCTGTGCCTGGCAAAAAACCAATGTCTTCACCAACCGGTACGGTAACACGGGTGACGATGATTTCCTGGTAACGTTTTTGTTCCAGTGTTTGGGTTAAGCTAGCGGCGAGTGTGAGCAGTGTTTTACCTGAACCAGCGATACCCAGTAAAGTTACAAAATCAATGTCAGGATCCATTAAAACATTCAGTGCAAAATTTTGTTCTCTATTACGTGCTTTAATGCCCCATATATTGTGCGAACCGAATTGATAGTCTGTCAGCGTTTCTATTTTTGCTTGTTTGCCATTACATTCTCTGACTATCGCATGAAAGTTGTCAGTGTCACGGTAAAGAAATTGGTTCGGATACCAGTCGGTGAGATCATCGCCTTTTAAGCGATAAAATGCTCGGCCTTCTTCTTGCCATGATTCGATGTTGTCGCTGTGTTTATCCCAAAAGTCTTCTGCTAATTCAGCTGAGCCTTTGTAAAGTAGATCGACGTCATCGATAACCTGGTCATTGCTATAGTCTTCTGCGGTCAGGCCTAATGCTGCTGCCTTTATTCGAAGATTGATATCCTTGGTGACAAGGGTGACTGAGCTATCGATTAATATTGTCTGCATCGCAAGTGCGACTGAAATGATCGCGTTATCCGGGATCGATCCGGGTAGCTCGCGTGGCATTTCATGCTGCAGTTCGCGAGTTTGGAAAAATAGCTTACCGCATTTAAGCGCAGAATTAACCGGCGTGGGCAGATCTAGCCCGTGCTCTATGTCACGGTGTTTTTTACCGGCCACCATTTCTTCTAAAAAACGGCTTGCCTGGCGTGCACTGCGTGCAACGTCTGAGTGGCCGCGTTTGTTGCGATCCAGCTCTTCCAGAACGATCATCGGGATAAAAATATCATGTTCCTGGAAGCGGAACAGGCAGGCGGGGTCATGCATCAATACATTGGTATCAAGCACAAATAATCTGCTGCTGGTTGTGGGTTCAAGATTCATCAGATTTCCTTAATAGCTGCTAGAACTTCATCAACATGCCCTGGGACTTTAACCTTACGCCATTCTTTTATCAGTATGCCTTTTTCATCAATTAAAAAAGTGCTGCGTTCAATGCCCATGTGAACTTTGCCATAAAGTTTTTTTTCTTTAATGACATCAAAGAGCTGACAAAGAGTTTCTTCTTTATCAGACAACAAATCAAACGGGAATTCATGTTTGGCTTTGAAATTTTCATGGGTTTTAACACTATCGCGCGACACGCCCAGAATTATGGCGCCTGCGCGTTCAAATTTGTTGTGTAAGTCTCGAAAATTCTGGCCTTCGGTGGTGCAGCCAGGTGTATTGTCTTTGGGGTAAAAATAAATGACGACTTTTTTACCTTGAAGCGCTTTGAGGCTTATTTCCTGCTCTCCGGTTGCTGGGCCTGAAAAATCAGGCACTTTCTTGCCTACGTCAAGAGTGCTCATTAATACTCCTTTATAATTAGCGTTTATAATTAGCATTAGTTGAGATGTATTTAACACTCACAATCTGAGTTCAAACTATTCCCCGTAATCAGCGCTCATAATGGTAAGGTCTTATCGAGAGTGTTGCCCCGTTGTGCCACATGGATGCTGCCGCCAAGCCTACATGGACGTATTCATAGCGTCTCTCGGTAAGGTTTTGTCGCTACGGGTGCTGGAAGGTGGCACTTTTGCAACTTTGAACTCCGATTGTGAGTTAACAAATAAACTGCTTCTGCCTGACCTTGATCTGGCGAACATTGCATCAAATGATTCTCAAAAATATGATACCGAAATTCATCATGACTGCCTATGAAATATTTTATTGATGGTCTTTCATGCGCTCAGCGCTGATCGGTCGCTTTATGATCGGCAGGAAGATGTATAACAGCGGTTAGTAGATTAGCCATTCTCACCCAGATTTCCTCAGGCTTTTAATGGACGTCGCTTGCGTAAACAAGTTTTGGTCAGTACTATTCGCACTTTATAATTGGGTTGGAGAAATTCCATGTTTCAAGGCAGTATGGTCGCCTTAGTTACCCCTATGCATGCAAATGGGGAAATTGATTATCCTCGCCTCGGAGAATTAGTCGAGTGGCATATTGCATCGGGTACTGATGCTATCGTTGCAGTAGGAACAACCGGTGAATCTGCTACCGTAGATTTCAGCGAACATTGCCAGATTATTCAGTATGTCGTTGAAAAAGCTAACAAACGGCTCCCGGTAATCGCAGGCACCGGCTCAAATTCCACTCAGGAAGCTCTGGAGTTAGGCCGGTGCGCATTAAAAAGTGGTGCAGATGCCTGTTTGGTGGTTACGCCATACTATAATAAGCCTACTCAAGAAGGACTCTATCAACACTACAAATATTTGGCCGAGCAAGTAAATCTGCCACTTATACTCTACAATGTACCCGGGCGCACAGCGGTTGATATGTTGCCAGCGACGGTATCCAGGCTGGCCAAGGTGCCCGGTATTGTAGGGCTCAAAGAAGCATCAGGCAGTCTGACCCGGATAGATGAGCTGGTCGCCGCCTGCGGTAATGACTTTTTTATCTACAGCGGTGACGATGATTTAGCCCTGGAAATGATAAGCCATGGCACACGCGGCGTTATTTCCGTTACCGCCAATATAGCGCCTGCAGTAATGCATGCGGTATTTTCCACCGCGCTCGCTGGCGATATGGTCAAGGCTCGTGAGCTAAATGAGCCATTGCTGGATTTGCATCGCGATTTATTTCTAGAGGCTAACCCGATTCCGGTAAAATGGGCGTTAGCCGAGATGGGGCGAATGGGCCCGGACATACGGCTGCCATTAACGCAGTTTTCACAGGAACACCATGCAGCACTTCGCAACGCGATGTTAAAAGCGCAACTGATTTAGGATAATAGATGCAACGTATACTGATATTAACCCTGTTGGCGGTCATTGCCTTGTCGGCATGCTCAACCCATAAAGACACTTTTTACAAACATCAACCCACGGGCTTGCCGCTGGAGGTGCCGCCGGATCTGACTATGGTGGAGACGAGTAATACTTTCGTAATACCCGAAATATCCCAGGTAACCCGCAAACAACAAGTGCTGGTAAATGGTGCCGAGCTGACATTGAAAAAAGATGGCCTGCTACGCTGGATTGAAGTGCAGGCTGCTCCGGAATTGCTCTGGGAGGAAGTTAATAATTTCTGGTTGAGCAATGATGTCGAGTTAGCATGGGAGAATACCGAGCTTGGCATTATTGAAACCGCTTGGTTAAAAAATTATGACTCAAAATATGATCTTGATCGGTTTCGCGTGCGGATTGAAGCCAATAGCGATGACAGAGCAGAAATTTATCTGACTCACCGCGGTAAACAGCAGGAAGTTGTCGATGGCAGTTTTGTTGAAGGCTGGGCCGATGAGTTTAATGATCCTGAATTAGAGATCGAAGTGCTCGGCGAATTGTTAAGCTATTTGGGCTTAAGCCGGGAGCGCAAAGAGCAGTTGGTTCAAGAAGCTAAAAAAGCCCGCGCTATAGCATCGTTGAGTCTGAAAACTGGAGAGCCGCATATTTTAATTAACGATGAAATGGAGCGTGCCTGGAAGCTGGTTACGCAAGCTGTTGATCGCGCTGGCCATGTGATTACGCAACGGGATAAAGCCGCGAACTGGCTGGAAGTTCGCTTGGTGAAAGCTGGTCAGACCGCCGATTTTGTGCCGGGTTTTGCATTGTCTGATAATGAACGTGAAGTATTGCGCATCCAGTTACAATCACAAGAAGGCGGCATCAAAGTATTCGTTTTGAACGATTCTGGTCAGTTGGATCAAACGCAACAAGCACGTGATTTCCTACGCGAACTTAATGGGTATCTGTAAGTGAGTACACTACAAAAAGGCGAAGCGCTGTACGCCGGTAAAGCAAAGTCGGTGTATTACACCGACGACAGCGATAAATTAATTCTGCTTTTTAGAAATGATACCTCGGCCTTTGATGGCGAAAAAATTGAACAGCTGGAACGTAAAGGCATGGTCAATAACCGGTTCAACGCCCACATCATGCAGTTGCTTGAAGACAATGATGTAGCAACACATTATGTTGAATTATTGTCCGATCAAGAATGTGTTGTTAAAAAGCTGGATATGATTCCCGTCGAGTGTGTCATCCGCAATGTTGCCGCGGGCAGCTTGTGTCGTCGCCTAGGGGTCGAAGAGGGTCTAGATCTCATGCCGCCGACCTTTGAGTTTTTCCTTAAAAACGATCAGCTGCATGACCCGATGATTAATGAATATCATATACGTTCGTTTAATTGGGCCAGCGAAAGCGAAATCGAGGCCATGAAAGCATTAACATTCAAGGTTAACGACATACTCAAACAGCGCTTCGATGAAGCGGGTTTACTGTTAGTTGATTTCAAACTGGAATTTGGCCGTTTTAAGGGTGATATTGTGCTGGGTGATGAGTTCACCCCCGATGGCTGCCGCTTGTGGGATAAAGATACTCGGCAGAAAATGGATAAAGATCGGTTTCGGCAAGGCCTGGGTGGTGTAGTCGAAGCCTATGAAGAGGTCGCACATCGATTGGGGGTTGAGTTAAGCGGTTAGTTATTGCTCGTAATAGGCGTTAAAGCACTGCAACGGTGCCATCCTCTAGCACCCGTAGCGGCAAAACCTTACCGAGAGACGCCGTGAATACGTCCATGTAGAAGGCTTGACGGCAGCATCCATGCTGCCAACACTCTCGACTCTCGATTCTAAATAATGCCTTGCCACTACGAGTGCTGATTATGAGAAAAGTGTAGGTTGGGCTAAGCTTAGCGTGCCCAACGAACATGTCCAACAAGCTACTTTACTCAATAATAATCAATTTTGTTGCGCACGTTCCTTAGCCCAACCAATCAAAGACTTTAACCCCGCACGCTGGAACGCATTAAGCGAATACAGTATCATAGCGCTCCTCAAAATCCTGACTGAGAGCACTATGATTATACTTCCCGGCGCAGCCGCTTTATCCGCTTTTCGCATTGAAAAACTCGTCAAAACCATACAAGAAAAACTGGGTTTTAAAACTGATATTTCCGCCAGCTCGGTTTATTTCTGTGAGCTGACGGAAGACTTGACGGCGGCTGAAAATACACGATTAGCCGCTTTGTTAACCGCTGATAATACATCGGCGTCACCATTAGTCAAAAATCACGAGTTTGTTGTCATTCCGCGCATGGGCACCATTTCACCCTGGTCAAGCAAAGCTACCGATATCGCTCAGCACAGTGGTTTGAGCAAGGTCAAGCGTCTCGAATTGGGTGTGCGTTATGCTGTTACGGTAAATGACGGAGCAGGTCAGCTCGCACAAATCACGGCTCTGCTGCATGATCGCATGACCCAGCAAGTATTATTGTCGCTGGATGATGCCGCAAAAATATTTGCCAGCCATGAGCCAGCACCACTTGCCACCGTAGATATTCTTGCCGGTGGCCGACAGACGTTGGCAATGGCCAACAGCGAGATGGGCTTGGCATTGGCGGATGATGAAATTGATTATTTGCTGGAAAACTTTCTCGCACTCTGTCGCAACCCAACGGATGTTGAATTGATGATGTTTGCGCAAGCGAATTCTGAGCATTGTCGTCACAAAATTTTTAATGCAGACTGGATAATTGATGGCGAAGCGCAATCGCGTTCATTGTTTAATATGATTCGGAATACCCATGAGTCTAATCCAGGTGGTGTGTTGTCCGCTTACAGCGATAACTCCGCGGTCATTGACGGCCAAGCAAGCGGCTGGTTTTATCCCGATGTTGATGGACTTTATGGCTTTAATAAAGATGCTAGCAATATCTTAATGAAAGTGGAAACTCACAATCATCCCACTGCAATCTCACCATTTCCGGGTGCCGCAACCGGCTCCGGCGGAGAAATTCGTGATGAGGGCGCAACCGGTCGTGGCTCAAAACCTAAAGCTGGACTGAGCGGTTTTTCTGTGTCAAATTTACAAATTCCCGCTGCCCCACAACCCTGGGAGACTGATTACGGCAAACCCGATCGCATTGTTTCCGCATTGGAGATAATGTTGGAAGGGCCAA
>CALZHW010000146.1 GCA_945787125.1 uncultured Ectothiorhodospiraceae bacterium | reverse complement strand
CGTACCTATGACCATCGATACTCCTCCTGTATGCGCAACCAGTTTAATTGATGTAATTTGTGTATTTCATAACGAGACATAGTTATCTTCTTACTCAAGTTTCGGAGTTCAAACTATTTCTCGTAATCAGCGCCCGTAGTGGCAAGGCCTTATCAAGAGTGTTGGCAGCATGGATGCTGCCGTCAAGCCTACAAGGATGTATTCACGGCGTCTCTCGGTAAGGCCTTGCCGCTACGGGTGCTGGAAGATGGCACTTTTGCGGTTTTGAACTCCGAAACTTGAGTTCTTACTATTTTTTTAACACCGATTGTGAGCAAAATAGTCACAATGTGTAACCTGGGTAGCAGAATACAAACTCATGTTATGACATTATTTTAACTTACCTAAAAGTGTATAGAAATAAATTGGAATTATAATAAGGAGGCAGTATGTTGCATGGAGCCATGGCATTAGAAATCAATTTGGCGCAGCAAAGGTTTTTATTAGCCGCATTGCTGATATTTACTGTATTCATATCTACATCTTTCGCCGCCGAGGTGGCTGACAGCAACCAAGTAAAATCTCATGCGATACCACTGCCCTCACGCACTTTAACACCTACACCTGGTATCAAGACTACGACATTGCAACAATTGCAGCGCAATATCGTTGAGGAACAAAAATCACCGCATATTCTGCTTCAATTCAAAGGATCACCGACTCGAAACGAGCGGATCAACCTGCAGGCGCGGGGGGTGCGATTATTATCCCACATAAGCGACAATACCTGGCATGCTAGCCTAAGCGAAACGACACCATTATTCTTCACTGACCCTGTGAAGCTAAAGCAATATCCCGTATTGGCGACGATTCGTTGGATCGGTCAAGTCGAGACCCAAGACAAGATTCATCCGGTGCTCAAAGAAGCTGGGCCGGGACCATGGGCGACTAATCCGGATGGTACTATCAAAGTGTCTATTAACTTTTATCGCGACGTAACGTCTAAGCGGGCGCGCGAGATTCTCAATAACCATGAGGCAGTGATTGAAAGCGAGCGCAGCCGGCGAGTCAGTTTTTATATTGTCATTGAACCGAATGCACTTGACGCGCTTGCCGCCGAAGACAGTGTGGAATCAATCGAACTTTACCCACCGCCACGCATCGATTCCAATAATGGTTCGCGCGCATGGACCAATACCGATGCTGTGCATGGCGAAGTAGCGGAGAGTGATGCAACTATCAACATCGAAGGTAACGGTGTCATCCTGGGAATGTGGGATACCAACGAGGTCGATGATGCGCATCACGATCTTGCTGGTCGTGTGGTTTACGGTGAAGTGCCACGGACATTTACCCCATGGGAACATTCAACTCACGTGGCTTGCACCATGGCCGGCAATGGTACGGTCAATCCCGCTCGAATGGGGCATGCACCTCAGGCACCGACCATTGTTTCTTTTGATTTTCTTGGTGATATCGCCGGGGAGACCGAGCAAGGCATTGAAGATCACAATCTCGTTGTGATCAACAATTCATGGAACTGGCCTGTTGGTTGGCGATTCAGTGGTGGAGCGTGGGTCTATAATAACGACTTCGGACTATTTGGTGATTATGTTGCCGAAGCTTCTGATTTCGATGAGCTGGTTAGAAGCGAAGGCGTGGTTATCGTCCAGGCCGCTGGCAACGATCGGGACGACCCCGCCGACGGCAGCGATACTCCGGCGCGACCAGCCGATGCTGATCAGGGTACTGGCAACGGCGGTTATGACACAATTGCGCCTCCTGCCTCGGGAAAAAATATTATTTCGGTGGGAGCGATCAATGACACCAATAGCGCAATGTATGCAGAAAGCAATTGGGGTCCTACTGATGATGGACGCATCAAACCCGATGTCGTCGCGCCCGGTGTGGGGATCAACTCCTGCGATGATGATCCTGATGATGGTTACACCACCTACTGGGGTACATCCATGGCGGCACCCGCAGTCAGCGGCATCGCTGGACTGTTGATCCAGACCTATCGCGATGAATTCTTCGGCGATGTCGACAGCGAACAAACACCGCTACCGTCGACCATTAAAGCCTTGCTCATTCATTCGGCGCAAGACTTGGGTAATCCCGGTCCTGATTATCAATTCGGCTGGGGTGGTGTCGACGCCATAGCCGCTTATGAATTGATGCGTGAAAGACAATTTATTGAATCCGAGTTTAGGGATAACGGTGAGCAAGACTTATTTGTGGTGGACGTGCCTGCTGGTGCGCCTAATCTGCGTGTCTCCATGTGCTGGGATGACATCGCCGCTGATCATCTTGTCAACGATCTCGATCTCAGTTTGGTGGCTCCTGGTGGCGTCGAGCATTTTGCCTGGCTCCTCAACCCCGACCCCGGTCATCGAGACGACAACGCTTTAACCGGCCTTGATCACACCAACAACTGTGAGCAAGTTTTTGTTAATGCACCGGCGAGTGGGCGTTGGATCATTCGAGCGGATGCATTTGCGGTCAATGAACCCGTTGCTGCCCCTGAACAACACTACTCGCTGGTGTCGAGCCTTCCGTTTTATCAGGAAGACAGCGTTAGTGTGGTGCAGGTCATCGATCGTAGCGGCAGTATGAGCCACCGTGATGAAGCAACAGAACCGTCTTATATGGAATCCGCCAAGGTCGCAGCGCAAAATTTTATCGGCTTGATGCATCTTGGGGATGAGGCCGGTGTTGTGGCCTTCGACGATCAAGGCTGTGACAATGTTGGTGCTAAAGCAGAGTCTGTTTTTGGCTTGGTCGAACTTAATAACGAGATCACTCGCGGAAATGCCATCGATTCCATTGATCCCCTTGACGACCGAGGGTGTACCTCTATTGGCGCTGGTATGGAACTCGCCCAAGACGGACCTGGCTTTTTAGATGCCGCGAGTGCCGACCAGCCACATGCTATGGTGTTGCTCACGGATGGTTTTGAAAATACGCCACCCTGGGTTAGGGAACGCCCCGCTGAATTCGGTTGGCAGCCAGCAACGCCAGATAATGTGCTCGACAGTATTCCGATTCGAACTGACGTTTATACCATCGCTTTAGGACCCCACGCTGACAGTGCGTTAATGCAGGATATCGCCACAACCACTGGCGGCAAATATTATCAAGCGCCAACCATCTTGGGCTTGCTTGGGATTTATTACCAGATACACGGCGATGTCGCCTTGGCTGAGCTGACCGGTTTGGAGTCCGGTTCGAAAAGCGGCGGCAATGATACCCGTAGCACGCTGGTGGATGACGGTGCTAGTGAAGTTACTTTTGTGGTCGGTTGGCTGCAAGCGGGAGGGCAGTTGCGTCTCGAGCTGGAAACCCCTGACGGCAACCCTCTCGACCTGAGTTTGCCCGGCATTGAAAGCGTAAGTGGTAACAATCACTACTACGTACGGGTCAAAAATCCACAGGCCGGCAGTTGGCAGGTACGGTTGCTGCGTTTGGACCAGCAGGCGTTTGCAATCGACTACACCTACGCAGCGTTGATCAACGGAGCGTCTAAATTTTGGTCATTCGTACCCGAGTTTAGCTTTGCCGGCGAGTGCCTGATTCCGCAGGTGCGTTTGTTCGACAAACTAACCGGCCAAGCCATCACCGGTGCTACGGTTAAAGCGCGGGTAACCTCACCGCAAAGCTCACAATACACCTTGAATTACGACTATGTCGTAGCTCAAGGTTATCAATGGCAAAAACAACAGCAGGGTATGATGCTTAAAGCACTTGTCAACCGATCTACAGCTGCCGCTCAAGCGATGGATGCTGTATCAAACTGGTCCGCAAATTTACTGGCCTACAACCAGGCGAGCCTGGCTGATACGGGTCAATCCATCTTCCAATATGACACCTTTGATAAAGTATTGCTGGACGATGGTGGTCACCATGACAATGGTGAAAACGATGGCGTCTATGCCAATTGCATTGACAGCACTCATATTGCTGGTGGTTACAATATTCGTTTTGAAATTTCCGGGGTAACTGCTGCGGGTTTGCATTTCGAGCGTGCCGCACTGGCTGCAGCCACGATTAGACCGGAGCAAGTTGATGTGGACAATACCTTCGTGGCAGTGAAGCCCGCAGTGATTGATGTAGACGAAGGCAGCCAGGGAATCGTCGTCATCGTACCTAAAGATCGCTTCGGTAATGTCTGGGGGCCGGGACACGCGGCTCGTATTAGTGTATCCACGACTCAAGGTAGCTTGCTCGGTGGTCTGCAGGACAACGGCGATGGTTTTTACATCCAAAGCATTGTCTCTACCGGTACAGAAGGTGAGGGCCGTGTCACCGTAACAGTGGATGACATGGAAATGGCGGCAAAACCAGAGGTGCGTTTTGGCACAGTGAGCACTGGTGTTGCATTAAGCGTCCACGTTGGCGCCGCTATGCCCCAAGGCTCATTTAACAGCCTCTATGACAGCAATTACAGCCTTGCCCTCGACTTGGACTATCACCTCAACCCACAACTCAGCCTTGTCGGTACAGCGGGTTACGATAGTTTCACAGCCGGTTCGTCCGCAGTTAGTGATACATATTGGTGGCGCCTCACCGCCAATGCTAAGTATGTCATCACTCCCGGGCGCTTGCAGCCCTATGTCACTGCGGGTATTGGTGCGTATTTTCCGGAAAATGGATCCACCGAGCCGGGTCTGAATGCTGGCCTGGGGTTAGACTACTCGATTAATTCTCAGTTGAGTTTTGAGGCCGGCGTTGATTACCATTTCATTTTCACTGGTGGCAGTGATACTGAATATTTAACGCCACACATTGGCGTATTACGCCGTTTTTAACAGATTTAAAACGTGGCTGATAATATTGTGAGGAACACGTTCCTTAGCAAGTCGCTACGTTTAATGTGTCAATTGCCCGAAAGTTGAAGGGCACTATAAATGTAAATTATTCTGGATAGAATGAGAGTGGTCACGATTATACATTGCATGGTCGTGGCTATCATTTCGGCTATTTGATGCTTTTATATCAAATGTAAGTTTATTACGAGTATTGAATGCCAGTGGTCTATTCATATCAAACAAAAACACCAAAAATTTTACCAACTGCCGCGGTTAGACCCATTGCAAGCGCACCCCAAAATGTCACTCGAATTGCACCTATGACCATTGATGCTCCTCCTGTGCGCGCGGCAAGGCTGCCTAAAGTTGCCAGAAGTATCAATGAAAAAATTGCGACCACAAATATTAATTGTGTGCCTGGTGTGAGCCATGCGGCCAATAATGGTAATGCTGCGCCAACAGTGAATGCGCCAGCCGAGTATATTGCCGCTTGTAGAGGCCGCGCTTTGGCATTTTCAGATAAACCAAGTTCATCTCTTGCGTGTGCTGCCAATGCATCATGTGCCATAAGCTGTTTTGCCACTTGCAATGCTAGGCTGGAATCAAGTCCTCTTGTTTGATAAATGTCGGCAAGTTCCATTAGTTCATATTCGGTATCTTCGTCTAATGATCTTTTTTCAGTTTCAAGATCGGCTTTTTCAGTATCTGACTGTGAACTTACTGATACATATTCACCAGCAGCCATGGACATTGCGCCCGCAACTAAGCCAGCGACACCCGAGAGAAGGATTCCCGCATGTGTTGAATCAGCGGCTGCTACACCAATAATAAGGCTTGCTGTTGAAACAATGCCATCATTTGCGCCCAAAACTGCTGCGCGTAACCAGCTTGATCGATGTGATTTGTGTGTTTTATGACGAGACATAATTTTCCTCTGGATATTCTCGGACAGGCTCCTAGACCCAATCGACAAAAAAACTGCCCCGTACAAATACGGTTATATTGTAAGCGACTGATTCGCCTGATTTACCCCATAACAACAATTGTTCTTGGTTGCATATCGGTTTCTTTATACAATATTTTTTAGTAAGCCAGATTGCAAGTGAAAAGTGGAATTGGAAAAGAGATGACCCTCGACAACTGCTCCTCGATAACTGCTCCTGCGTTATTCTCGGCAATTGCTCCTGCATTGCTCTACCTTCATCCATCCATGGGTTCGTACCTACGGGCTTCCTTGCCCTAGTGCGTTATTCTACTACACGCCATCCCTGGTGTTACTAGAAAAAAGTTATTTCGTCCTCATCGGTCGCGCCGCTACCATTGTGTTGGGTATTCTTGTTGGAGTCCACTGCTCGAAAAGAGTTGTTTACATTATCAACATAGGTTGCGCTATCAATATGCTTAGTGGTGTCGCTGTTAGTAGCAATTTTGATCTCAGATTCGAGGGAAGACAAGTTATCTTCGAATGCCTGTAAGGTTTGGGTGACACGGTCCTGGAACTGTAAAGATGTAAGGATATCAGCAATCTCAACTTTGATATTGTCGCTTTCTGTTTGGAGAATGGACGAAGCGTTCCATTGCTTTTCTGCGACATCCTGAATACGGGCTAGCGCGCTATTGACGGTTGCCTCCGCATGTCGGGTTGATTCTGCGTCGTTTTTAGCGGCCACATTTGCGCTCTGTTCTGTAGCTTCCATGTCGGTGATTAATTGGCAGACCATTTTAGATATTTGTTCCCCCGTCTCCCCTGAGCGGAATGATAATGTGCGAACTTCACTGGCGACCACCGCAAAACCCCTGCCTGCTTCTCCGGCTCTGGCAGCTTCAATCGATGCATTCAATGCCAGTAAATTGGTTTGTCCTGCGATATCTCTAACCGCTTTTGCCATTTTCTCCATCTCAGCGGCATGAGTGGATAGTCGTTGTATTTTTTCCCTCATGTGATCACGAAACTCGTAGGATCTGTACAAACCGTCAATGACCGTCGAGAGTTCTTCCCGGCTTTTGTAAAATGCTGATATAAGCCCGGCATCCGAGTTGTCGGCGTCGACTCTACCTGAGGCATCTTGCGAGGCGGTTACAGCAGTATCGATGTTCAC
This sequence comes from uncultured Ectothiorhodospiraceae bacterium, assembly GCA_945787125.1. Lineage (GTDB taxonomy): Bacteria > Pseudomonadota > Gammaproteobacteria > S012-40 > S012-40 > CALZHW01. The sequence continues at coordinate 2,015 of CALZHW010000146.1, read as the reverse complement.
CACGAGATTCGCAAAACGTTCGGCGAGATTGGTGATTGAATCTCGAGTTAACGTTTGAACAGTTTGTAAATGACGCAGCCATATGGGAATGGTCTGTTCGCAGATGCCCTGAAGACCAGCGATTTCTATCGGTGTTTCAGAGACTAGCGGAGTCTCAATTGAATTTTTTGCTTCTTGGTCAGCGTTCGAATGGGCTTTTTTGTAGTTAGAAAGACACAATAGAGCAGTAATGAGCATAAGGGAAGCGACCAAGTGGGGCATATATGAAGGATAAATGCTCGAGGTTATGCATGTTCCGGAGGCATATAACCCAAAAAACGACCAAGAGATCCACGTGTTCAACTTATTACTTATGTTAGCCAACTTTTTATTCTCCTTGTGTCATGGCAGTTGAACTCTGTATATCTTGCCTTATTCTTCATTTCTACCAAAATATCTATCGTCTTCAATGAATTACTATCGGTTGGAACTCGCTAACTTTTAGTCTTATTGACTATTTCTAAATTAAGGGCTGTATTTTTTCTAATAAACGCTGAAAATTTACGGGCTTGGTTTCATAGTCGGTGCAGCCCGCAGCCAGGGCTTTTTCGCGGTGTTTGCTCATCGCATGGGCAGATAAACCAATGACAGGGATCTTTTGAGTTGATTGCTGGGTTGTAATTTTTTTTGTGGCTTCCCACCCATCCATCACGGGCAAGTTCATATCCATTAAAATAACATCTGGTGCAGAAGAGACAGCCATCTCGACCGCTTGATTGCCATCGTTTGCGACAATCGTGTCAAAACCTGCACGTTTGAGCCGTTGAGATAGCATGTTGCGGTTGAGATCGTTGTCTTCAACAATGAGAATTAGCGGCATTGTCTTCCTCCTAAGGTAACTTATATGAATGGTGACTATATTCGACATCATTAACGTAATTCTTTAGAGTTTAAATGCATTCTTAGTATATTTTCAGTTTAGAGAAGAATAACAAAAAAATAATGAGGGCTACTTCTTTATAGGCAATTAAAGATGGGACAAGAGCGATTGCAGGACAACTGACGCAGCTTGGTGAAAAAGTGGGTCGTTACAAAGCCGCTAGCTTAATGAAAGAGGCCAATATAAGCAGTAAGCAGCCACACAAGCACAAATATAAAATCGCTGAAGATGAATCTAAAACTGCACCCAATTTGTTGAGCGTGAATTTACTGTTGAAGCGCCAAATAAAGTCTGGTGCGGCGATGTCACTTATATTTGGGCAGGTACATAGTGGTTATATCTAGCAGTAGTCATGGACTTATTTGCCAGAATTTGCCGTGAAATTTTACCAAAAAATAAGTTTTGAATGAGATTTGAAGATAGGAAGTCGATTTTTGGAATGGCTGCCTTAGAGAAATTATCCTGTGATTTGTGTGTTTTATGACGAGACAAAGCTTTCCTCTGGATGTTTTTGCAATATGTAACCTGGGTAGCAGATAACAAGCCATGCTGTGATATTATAACTAAACAAGGTGAAAAAGAAAATCAATACGCTTTTACATTTCGTATTTTCGCACACTCCATCTAGACTTAATCAGAGGTTGCTCAAATATGAGGGTTAGGAATACATTGAGTGGAATAAGCCTCGTATTCCTATTTCACCTCTTTTTTATGGCAACAGGTGTTGCATCTGAAACAATCAAAAATGAAATAGGGTTTCAGTCTGGTTCTATGCTGGGGCTAGTTCATTTGTCTTACGGTCGGGTTTTAGCTAAACGCCACCATCTCTCTGTTGGAATGGGATATATACCAAAATTAGATAATCATCATGAATTATCGTTGTTTAGCGTTAGGTATCGTTATCAGGGCGATACTTCATACAAACTCAATCAAATAGGATCAAATGCTAAGCTTAACCCGGTGAATTTTGGAATTACGGGCATCTATGCGCATAACAAAGCGCTTTTTGTCAAGCAATCTGATAAAACTCCAAGAGGTTATTATTACCCTACAGGTGAACGTATTTTAGTTAATTATCAGGCGGCGCTTCAAATAA
>CALZHW010000145.1 GCA_945787125.1 uncultured Ectothiorhodospiraceae bacterium | reverse complement strand
AAAGCACACCAGATTTGCTCGGCGATCGTTATTACTCGGCGCGGTGAAAGAAATGCATTTTCACATGCCTGAATTCGAAAAGGCCGCCATTTTACATTGAAATCTGCGTAAAAACAGTAAAATAGTTGTTTTTTAGCGCGAATTGTTTTAGGTGCTTATGGTTTATAGCCTAAGTGGCTGTTTTTTCTTGATTTTATGGTCGGGGGTTTATGCCATCTGCTGTTGCTGTGGGCTTATTTGAAGCGGCCGCTGATTGCTGAGCGTACTTTGTGGCCTTCCCATAACTGCTTGATGAAGTAATACGCTGGATCCCAGCCTGTCATGGCAGTGAGTGCGAAAAAGCAAAAAATCATATGTAGTCCCGCAAACTGTATGATTGTGTAGTCGAGTGTGTAGGTGAAAATTAAGATAATGAATCCAAATCCACCACGAATTAAGCGGTCTATGGGACCTACAACGAGAAATTTGTGTTTAACTTTAGATTTTAAACCCATTGTAGATCCTTTCTATTATTTCACTTACTTTCAGTGGAAAATTCAGGCCTTACACCTTAACTTAAGCAGGGGGCCTGAGTAATTAACGATGAGCGGCGCATGATCTGAGAATCGCTCTGTTTTATAAATTTCAGTGGACTCGATACGGGGGCTCAATCCGGGCGTGACGACTTGGTAATCAATACGCCAACCCACATTGTTTGCCCAAGCCTGGCCTCGATTTGACCACCAGGTATATTGTGCCGCCTCCTTGTTTACCACACGAAAAGCATCAATGAAACCCATAGGGCCAAAAATTTCATCTAACCAGGCGCGTTCTTCGGGTAAACAGCCGGAATTTTTCTGGTTACTTTTCCAGTTTTTGATATCGATTTCTTTATGTACAATATTCCAGTCGCCGCAAATGATGAACTCTCTTCGCTTGCGGCGCATTTGTTGTAACGTTTCGGTGAAGCGTTCCATAAAGCTATATTTAACGGCTTGCCGTTCATCACCTGAAGAACCAGAGGGTAAGTAGAGTGAAATCACACTCAGGCCATCATAGTCTGCCTGGATATAACGGCCTTCAGCGTCCATATCTTCAAATCCTTCGCCCAGTCCTTTAATGACCTTCTTGGGTTTGGTTTTCGAGTAGATAGCGACACCGCTATAGCCTTTTTTTTGTGCATCAAAATAATAACTGTGATAATTGTCGAGATAATGTTCGTCCTGGCTCAGCTGGTGTTCTTGAGCTTTGCTTTCTTGAATGCAAATGACATCGGCATTTTGCCCGGCGAGCCAGGTAAAAAAACCTTTTTTAGCGGCGGCACGTATGCCGTTGACGTTTGCTGAAATAATCTTCATGAGAATGGGAATGCCTTTGGATAAATTAATGCCTAGATCCTGCAAGTACGAGTACTTGCAGATCCAGTCAATACGGGATCGCTGAGTTGTATTGGCCCATTTTAGCGGATTTTAACCATTCACATAAGTGTTGTGGTGTATAATCCCCCGCATTATTTAAAATTAGCTGCCGGGAAGCCACATGCAAGATTATCAATCTGCCTTTTTAGAATTTGCCATCGAGACGGGTGTATTAAAGTTCGGCGAGTTTACGCTGAAATCGGGTCGCGTCAGCCCTTATTTTTTTAATAGCGGATTATTTAATACCGGCCGCAGTCTGGCTCAGTTGGGCCGATTTTACGCGCAGGCAATTGTTAACTCAGCAGTGCCGTTTGATATGCTTTACGGACCTGCCTACAAAGGCATTCCACTGGTTGCCAGCATAAGTATTGCCCTGGCCGATCAGCATCAGCACGATATTCCTTATGCTTTTAATCGTAAAGAAGTTAAGGATCACGGTGAGGGTGGGGTGATTGTTGGCTCAGCGCTGCAAGGCAAAGTGTTGATTGTCGATGATGTCATTTCAGCAGGTACTTCAGTACGTGAGTCAGTGGGGATGATCCGCGCAAATGGCGCAGTACCCGCAGGCGTTATGATTGCACTTGATCGTCAGGAGAAAGGCGCGGGTGATATTTCAGCGATTCAGGAGATTGAGCAGAGTTATCAAATGTCGGTTAACAGCATTGTGAAACTTGAACATTTGATCGAATTTTTAGCAGCGTATGCCGAGTTGAGTGAGCATTTGTCAGCGGTGCAAGCGTATCGTGAGCAGTATGGTGTCTGAGTTGGCGAAATTAGCCAATGATTAATTTTAAACCAATGACGCCAGTGACAATTTCGTAAACTATTTTGATCATGCGGTTGCCTTTTTTAATCGCCAGGTGGGCGCCAATGTAACCGCCAAGCAAGGAGCCGATAATGAGGGCAGGCAGCCAGTCCCATTCAATGTCGCCCAGAATACCCAGGGTTACTGCTCCCGTGCCGTTCCAGAATAAACCGACTAAAATCAACGTATATGAAACGGCGGTTTTATAGTCTAATCCAAACCAGCGAACCAGCCACAGGGTCACGAAAAGACCCGTGCCTGATGTCAGTGAGCCATTTAAAACACCAATAAAAAACAATACACTACCACCGATGAGGTAGCCTTTCAGGTGGCGATTCTGTACAGTTAAAACCTGTCCCAGTTCGGGTTTGTAAAATGAGTAAATACCGAGCGATATAGTGAGAGTGCCAAGTGCAATTTCAGCGATTCGATCATCGATACTTAAGATGATATTTGCACCTAAAAAGACGCCAGGTAAGCCGCAAAGTAAGATGAAACCTGCAAAATGGCGTTCAAGCTGCTTTTCTTTTAAGTTTCTGAAGGTTGCGCCGATACCGAGAAAGACGGTGGCAACTTTGTGGGTCGCGAGTGCAACGCTAAACGGCAAGCCAAGAAAAATCAGTGCGGGCAGCTGAATCAGGCCAGCACCACCACCGGCAAAGGCGGAAAAAATGTTGGCGACTAAGGAAACAATTAGTAAGATTAATTGGTCATAGTATGTCATGAAATATATACAAGGAGTATTACATGGTGGTTAGAGTGAAATTTTGCCAAAGTCCCAGCGTTAAAGCCTCGAACTTAGAATTAGTATTTTAAAGATAACTTAGCGCTGTGATTAAACTATTTATCTTTTTGTTATTTTTATATCCTTTGGCGTTACAGGCGGCTACCGAGGGCATATTTTACATTTATCAAGACAATAATGGCCACACTTTTATCGAAGATTCTATTTCTGCGAATCACGCAAAGTATGGTTATCGGGTTGTCAGCTCTCAAGGCATTACTATTAAAAAAGTGCCAAGCGTTCATGAACAAAAACGCAGAAATGAAAAGCGCCGCAAAAGAATCAACGAGCAAACTGCCGCGCGAACTCAACGTGCTGCCGATGAAGTTTTATTACACAGTTTTGTTGATGAAAATGATATTCGTGAAACCGGCAATAAAAAAATCATGGCCATTCAAAATGAAATAGAAATCACTAATAATCATATTTTCGCATTTGAAAACAACTTGCGCCAACTGGAAGCGCAAATCCACAAAGCTGATTTAGCTGGCCATGATGTCACGCAAAACCAGATCGAAGACATTCGCCGCATCAAAAACAATATAGAACAAAACAAATCATTCATCACACGTAAAATTAAACAGCAAGAAAAAATTCGCGAACAATACATCGAATTCATGCAACGCTTCAGTAAGCTCACATCTCACTAGATCCCCCTTAAAATCATAATATCTGAAGTATCTTTCAAACTCAGGTTTATTACCGTTTCTGGACAAAGTGACTTCATCTGAGCTATTGTCTGTAAGATAAATGGTTCCAACCGCAATCTATAAATGCAAATTCACACATATAAATCAATGTTAATAAGCGCTGAATCTAGTTGGGTCTAGGTGTTAATTGGCATTTAGGAGTCTTTCATGAAAGTCTTTCAAAATCGGGATTGCAAATTGAGTCATAAGTTGTATTTGATATTCTTTTTATTCATTGTTATTCCTGTGGCTAATGCGACCAATCCACCTGAGCCTTTACGTTTTGGTATTCTCTCTATCGCTCAGCCATCCCGCATATTTTCTGAATGGGCGCTTTTTGTAAAGTATATTGAAGCCAAGCTTAATCAAAAAGTTGAGATTATTATTCCGAATGGATTCAATAAGATGCAGGATGCAATTTCTCAACAAGAAGTTGATTTTTTCTATGTGAATTCTTATGTTTTTTACAAGATGAAACAGCTTGGAAAAGCATTGCCCCTTGTGCAAATGAAAAATATAAGTGGGCAAGTTTTTAGTCATAGCAAGTTTTTTGTGCGTGGCGATAGTAATATCAACAGTCTAAATGAACTAAAAGGTAAAACGATCGGTTTTGTCAGTCCGCTTGGAGCAGGTGGTTATCTCGCTCCTCGGGCTTATCTTCATACTCTGGGTATCCGAGCGCCTGGAGAAATTGAAATGACCTTTACTAAAAATCTTTCATCTTCACTACATCAAGTATTGCTAGGAAGGATAGACGTCGGCACAATGTGTGGTGTTAACTTTAAGCTTATGTCTTTAAAAATAAATACAGGAGACTTAAAAATCATTGGTCAAAGTGACCCATATCCAGAAAATGTAATTGGCGTAAGAAGTGACCTGGATTCTGGTCTAATAGTAAAGTTGATTGAAGTGTTAGTTAACATGAACAATAATTCGAATGGCAGCAAGGTGTTGAGCACTATGAGGAATATGAAAATTCAGGAATTTGTTCCGTATGATGAAAAAATTGAAGAGCAAATCGAAATGTTAATGAGGCAGGCAAAGCTTATTTTGTAAGAAGTATAATCATGAAATTAGGATTGTTCCACCGTTTACTGATCAGTATTGGTTTGATCTTAAGTATTGCAATTGTAGTTACGGGTTATCTATTGATTGACTATGCTGAAAAATATTTTGAGATTTCGCGACAGGGTGAAGCTCAAACACTCGTTCATAACCTGGCAGAATTGAGTGTTGACGCGTTGATTACTCAAGATTTTGAATTGTTAGAGCGATTTGTTAAGTCTGTTACCAAATATAGCAAATACACATACGCTTATCTCGCTAGCGGGCAAGGTCAAGTGTTGACGCACAGTGATGTCAGTAATGTTTCTACGTTTTTAAAGCCGGTTGGAGAGTTACGAACTTCTCTCATCCATGAGGTTTTTGAAGATGGGAAAAAAATAACAGAAGTAGTCTACCCCATAAGAATAAATGATCAATTTCTTGCAAATGCGCATATTGGTTATATATATGACAGTACAGTGTTTTTTAAGGAGCAAGCTAAGACTATTATTATGGTACTTGTTTCGTTTTTCTGCTTGGCTGTTATAATTATTTATATTATCTCCCGGCATGTTGTTAATCCACTGACGCAGTTAACCAAATTAATTTCTGAAGCATCTTTCGATGCACCTCAAGTTATTGTGCCTCATTTATTAAACCGGGGAGATGAGGTCGGCTTGTTAGCAAATGCTTTTGATGCGATGCAAACAAAGATAATCAGTAGTTACAACGAAATTCAGCAGGAAAGTACTAAGCTTACCAATGCAATATTAGAACGTGAAGTTGCGTTCGATAAATTAAAGCTTTCTGCTGCTGTGGTTGAAAATACAGCCGAAGCTATTATTGTTACTAACGAAAAGAAACAAATTATTTCGACAAACAAAGCCTTTTCCGAAATTACTGGCTACTCTCAGGAAGAAGTTATTGGCGTTGACCCTAAAATATTAAACTCCAAGAAGCACAATAAAACGTTTTATCGAGACATGTGGGACACTATAGTTCACGTAGGGCAGTGGCAGGGCGAACTATGGGACCGGAAGAAAAGTGGGGAAATATTCCCTACCTGGAGTACCATTACGGCAATATTTGATGATAAATCCAACGTAATTAATTATGTGTCAGTTTTCTCTGACATATCTACATTAAAGCAATCTCAGGAAGAATTGAATTTTTTAGCTCACCATGACCCATTAACAAGTTTGCCCAATCGTATTTTGTTAAATGATCGGATAGAACATGCTTTGCGAAGATCAGATCGCGACTCTAAAAAAGTTGGAATTCTATTTTTAGATTTGGATAGATTTAAAAATGTCAACGATAGCCTTGGTCATCCCGTGGGGGATACTTTGTTAATAGAGTCAGCTCAGCGCATAGGCAATATAGTCAGGAAAGAAGATACTGTTGCACGACTGGGCGGTGATGAATTTGTTATTGTTGTTGAAGATATCTCTGATGTTCATGCTCTTGTTCTGCTAGTGCAAAAAATAAAACTCGCATTCGAGCAGCCTTTTGTGATTGCGGGTCATAAGCTATTTATTACGGTGAGTGTTGGTATTAGTGTTTATCCTAATAATGGCAAAGACAGTGCTACACTGTTAAAAAATGCAGATATCGCTATGTATCGGGCTAAAGATGATGGTCGCGACGGTTATCGATTTTATACGGAAGGATTGTCCTCACGTGTTTTTCAACGTTTAACGCTAGAAAACGCATTGCGACAGTCAGTTGCTCGCAATGAGCTGGTTTTGTATTATCAGCCACAATTCAATCTCGCCAATAATCAGCTGGTGGGTGTTGAGGCCTTATTGCGTTGGCAGCATGCAGAGAGAGGTTTGCTTTTGCCAGATGCTTTTATTGAGCTTTCTGAAGAGTCAGCGTTAATAATTCCCATTGGTGAATGGGTTATACATACCGCATTTAGTCAAATGCAAAAGTGGCAAAGTGATGGGTATAATATTGAACGAATGGCAATTAATGTGTCTGGCATGCAGTTCCAGCGTGGCAATATAGCGCAAACAATATCCCAAGAGCTTCTGCAAACAGGTGTTAACCCAGGCAGTATTGAGTTGGAAATAACAGAAAGTTGTCTGTTGCATAAAATTGATTGGGTTATAGGTGTGTTAGATTTATTGAAATCACTAGGATTGTCATTGGCTATAGATGACTTTGGAACAGGCTATTCTTCACTTAGTTATTTGAAGCGTTTACCCATTGACAAGTTGAAGATTGATCGTTCTTTTGTTAGTGATATCCCGCATGACTCAAATGATGAAGCAATTACGCGGGCGATTATTGCGCTTGGGAAAAGTTTAAATCTCCGAATTATTGCCGAAGGCATTGAGACTAAAGAGCTCAGTGATTTTCTAAAGTCTCTTGGCTGCCATGAAGGGCAAGGTTTTTATTACGGGCACCCAATGTCTTCGGAAGCGATTGAGAGATTATTTTTGATTGACATTAGGTCTGCTGTAAAGCCGAATAGCCCGCTTATTTAGATGATTTTCGAGGGTTTTTTTAAGGAGTCAGGACCCTTAAAGATCATCCTCTTAAGAACCTTTCAGCAATTTTACTAACAATAACCATTGCTGTTCCGAGTGTGATAAAGGGCTTTGTTGAAAGTTGCTGCGGCGAAATTGATTGATTTTGCCTTCGATGTAGCTTGCAACGAAATTTGCAGCTACAGCAATGTTGACCGTTTCCGGAATCTCTTTATGCAGCACACCTTCCCGTAAAAACGCTTTAATTTGAGTTTCCAGCCGATCGAAAAATTGGTTTGCTCTGGTGCGCAGTTTTTCACTCTCGCCCATGATGGCATCCCCCATTAATACTCGTACTATGCCTGGGTTACGTTCAGCAAAAGTTAGCAGTAAATGCACCGATGCTTCGCAGCGATTGAATACTGATGGCTGTTCTTGACTGATTTTGTTCAAACGACTAAAAATTGTTTCCTCTGAAAACTGGATCAGCGCTTCAAACATTTTCGCCTTGCTGGGGAAGTGGCGATAGAGTGCGGCTTCGGAAACGCCCGTGGCTTTCGCTAAGCTTGCGGTACGGATAGGCTCGCCGGGATTTTCCTCTAACTGTTTCGCCAGAGTTTGCAATATTTCTTGCTTGCGGTTAACGCGCCTCGACGTCATAGTGTTTGACTTAGGAACGTGCACGAAATAGTTTCCAGTTTTTGCATCTCTGCTTCAGCTCCTCTTTGAACGTTATTCAATCAAAAAATACTCACTTTAGCCCGGCTAGAGCTGCGTTTTTTCTCAATCAGAACGTCCAAAGAGAAACTAAATCAGACGACTGCATGGAGGCAGGAGGTAGAGCGACTCAGGAGATAAAGCCGAGCGCCAAAACCGGAAGCTATTTCGTGCATGTCCCTAACCTTTTATGAGTGTGCCAATTCCTTGGTCTGTCAGGATTTCCAGTAGCACTGCATGCTTCACTCGTCCATCAATGATGTGCGCACTTTTAACGCCGCCTTGTACGGCGGTTAATGCGCTGCTGATTTTTGGTAACATGCCGCCGTAAATAGTGCCATCTTCGATCAGTTCATCAACCCGGCTGGCATTCAAGCCGGTTAGTAACTTGTCATTTTTATCTAACAGTCCAGGAATATTGGTCATAAGAATAAGCTTTTCGGCATTCAGTGTCGCGGCGAGTTGACCTGCAACTAGGTCGGCATTGATATTATATGAAACACCTTTTTTATCGACACCAATGGGTGCAATAACCGGGATGAAATCGTCTTTAACCAGCATATCAACGATGTGGGTATTGATTTTGTCGACTTCACCGACATGTCCCATGTCAATAATTTCACTGGTATTGAGTTCCGGTGAATTGCGTGCGATGTTGAGTTTTTTAGCGAGTATCATCTCACCATCTTTGCCGGTAAGTCCTACGGCCTTGCCGCCGTGTTGGTTAATTGAGTTGACGATTTCTTTGTTGACCAGACCGCCTAATACCATTTCAACGATATCCATGGTTTCTGAATCGGTAACTCGCATGCCGTTAATAAATTCACTTTGTTTGCCAATGCGTTTTAGTAAATCACCAATTTGCGGGCCGCCGCCGTGTACCACAACGGGGTTTATGCCGACATGTTTTAACAGCACGATATCTCTGGCAAAGGAATGTTTTAAGGCGTTATCAACCATGGCGTTGCCACCATATTTGATGACGATAGTCGTGCCCGCAAAGCGCTGAATATACGGCAGTGCTTCAATTAAAACTTTTGCAATATTGTGTGCTGAATTTTCG
>CALZHW010000144.1:3316-9103 GCA_945787125.1 uncultured Ectothiorhodospiraceae bacterium | reverse complement strand
AACCCGGTATACCAAATGGCTGGGTGCAAACGAAAACAATGACAAATAAAAGTATGCCTGACCAACCAGCACTTTGAATGAATTGTTTAATTGCAAGCGGAGAGTCCAGCAATATGGACAACTCTTCATGAAAAAAAATTGCAACAATGAATATAAGAGCTAACACAACTAGCTTTATCACATCTTCAACCTATGAAAGTAGTAATGGATTGTGTTAAAAACAAGCGAAAACATCCCATATTAGGTGCAGTCTAAAATTCTAGCACGGATCATGCATTTTGTTCGTTCTCTTGTTTTTTCAGCAAAAATAATGCTGTCCGATGATTTTTTGAGCAAAATATTGTCTCTGCGTAATATTCTCGTTTTCTGTCGAGTTATGCAGGTTAAAATTTGATGCATAAAAAATCAAATGGATTAGCTGCCAACTATAAAGTATTCTTATCGGCACTAACGGATATAGAGTTAAGCGATAAATCGGTGTGATGAAACGCGGGTAAACCGCTTGTGCCAAAAGGCACAACTTTACTGAGTTCCAGTATTGATTTGTATTGTGAGCTGGTAGCAGCTAAAGATCCGTTTTATAAAAAGGAAATTGAGGTGTCAAATATGTTGAGTAGTATTTGCGGTAATATCAGCCGGAAGCTGATGTCGAGTATTTTGATTTTAATTCTTACGCTGTCAGTATTTGCCTGCTCTGATAGCGAGCTGACAGATGTCGAATATTTGCGCGAGGCAAAGCAGCATTATCAGCAAGGAAACCTACGAACAGCTGGCATTGAGTTGAAAAATGCGCTGCAGAAAAACCCGCAAAATATTGAAGCGCGTTGGTTGTTAGGTGAAGTAAGTTTGGAAATGGGTGACTACGCTGCTGCAGAAAAGGAGTTTCGCAAAGCAATAAGTCAGGGTCTGGAGCGTAAGGCTGTTGCTCTTGCGCTGGCTCAGGCTATGCTGAAACAAGGTAAATTCACCGTATTGCTTGAAGAATTCTCAGGCGATGATTTGTCGCTAGCGGAACAACCGGAGTTTGTTGCAATACGCATGACAGCATTAGTTGCCGTACGCAAGCTGGATGACGCTGAAGCAGAATTATTATCGCTGGACGCCAATGCTGGCAAGAGTAACCCGATATTGGTTGCTAAAGCTCGGCTTGCGATGGCCAGGGCAAAGTTGGATGAAGCCCGCGGTTTTGCCGAAGCTGCTGTCGAGTCTAACGTGAAATATGCTGATGGCTGGAGTATTCTGGGTGACATAGAACGACTGGAAAACAATTCAGAAAAGGCTGAGCAAGCCTATAATAATGCAGTTGACAGTCGATTGAATAATGATAGTGATCGGCTAAAACGAGCGTTGGTTCGTATCTTTGCCAATAAATTTACCGAAGCCAGGCAGGATCTCGATATTTTACGCCGCAGAGCACCCAGAAACCCGGAAGTAAATTACACTCAGGGATTGTTCCATTTTCAACAAAAAAACTACGTTGCTGCCAAAGAATATTTTGAGAAAGCTATTGCAGGAAAAAGCAATCATCTGGATGCTGCGTTTTTCCTTGGGGTATCCAATTTAAAAACGGATAACATTAATCAGGCACTCGCTAATTTAAACAGAGTCTATGCGCTGGCACCTGGCACTTTTAAGGTGGCGAAAATGACTGCATTGGCGCGTTTCAAGTCAAAAGATCTGGCAGGAGCAGAAGCGATATTAGAAAAACTAATTAAAAGTGAAGATACACCCGATGATCCATTGATTTTTAATATGCTGGGAAACATATATATTGCCCAGGGCAAATTGAATGAAGCCAACGATTTATTGGACAAGGCGATTGCACTGGCACCAGATTCAACCGATACCCGCCTTAAGTTGGGTGCTGGCTTACTTTCGCAAGGTAATGAAGAGCGGGCGATTAAAGAATTGCAAACCGCTGTAGATCTGGATCCAGAATTTGAGCAAGCCGATATCATGCTTACGTTGGCCTATTTGCGCTTAGAAAGATTTGCAGAAGCTATTCAGTCTGCTGAGCATTTTATACAGAAAAATCCTAAACAAGGCGTAGCGCGATCATTGCAGGGATTAGCATTCATTGGCTTGGGTGAAACTGCGCAGGCACGAGCGGCTTTTGAAGAGGCTTTGAAAATTGAACCGGGGGAGCCCACGGCGGCACACCGTCTGGTGGCGATGGAGTTAAAAGATAATAATGCCGTAAGAGCTGAGCTTTTGCTGGAGCAAGTTCTAACTTCGAACGCAAATCATTTGCCTACCTTGCTGGCGCTGGCTGAACTGCGATTAAAAGCCGGCGATAAAACCCGCTTTGAAGCGCTTTTATATAAAGCGGTAAAGGGTAATCCCAACACTTTGGCGCCGAGTATTATTCTGGGCAACTACTATTTACAAGAAAATCGCCCACAAGATGTTTTAAGGTTGTTAAGTGTTAATAATCCACAGGTGCTTAGGGATGCTGCTGCGCAACTTTTGTTAGGGCGGGTTAAATATGCAACTAATGACTATGCGCAAGCACAGAGTTATTTAACGGCTGCTATAGAGCTAAATCCTTCATTGCATGATGCGCACTATTACCTGGCGAGGGTTTATATGCAACGTGGTGAACAAGAGCAAGCGAAGAAAGCGTTTCAACAAGCTAAAAAAATAGCACCTGACAATTTACACGCCAGAATGGGTTATATCGGTCTTTTAGCGCTCGAGAATAATTTTTCTGAGGCTAAGGCTGCGTTAGCCGAGTTAAAACGCAAATATCCCGATTCAACGGAGGTTCTTTCGTTGGAAGGTTGGATGAAAACAACTGAGAATGAGCCTGAAACTGCAGTCAAAATTTATCAAAAAGCGTTAGAGAAACAACCGAGTCCGGTAAATGTTATCGGCCTGGCTGAAGCTCACTGGAATGTGGGTGATCAAGACACAAGTAAAGCGGTATTAAAAGACTGGCTGGCGCAACATCCTGATGATGCCAGGGTGTTATCTAAGCTGGCAAATACGCACATTGTGCTCGGAGAAACGGAAGAAGCTAAAAAATTGCTTAGAATAATGCTTAAAAAGGATTCGAAAAATGTTTCCCTGTTAAATAATTTGGCGTGGTGGGAAAGAAAAGAAAATCCCGTGCAGGCACTAAAGTATATTGAACAAGCTTACGAAATTTCACCCAAATCACCATCGATTTTGGATACTTATGGATTGATTTTGTTGCAGCAGGGAGATGTTGAAAAGGCATCTAGAATGTTGCAGAGTGCAAATAGAATGGTGCCTGATAATCCAGGCATCAAGTATCACCTGGCGTTAGTACTGGATAAAAAAGGCGAAAAACAAGCGGCAAAAGCTATGGTGACAGATGCATTAAACGCAGTTAAAAAAGACAAAACTTTCACAGAATTGGATGCAGCCAAGGCGTTGCTAGAAAAACTTTCAAAATAGCAAGGTAAATTGCATGTCTCAGGCTATTGTTGCAACAGAGCATGAAGTGAAACGGATATTATTTTTTGCTGAAGCAGTCACGCTTGCACACGTTGCAAGGCCGATTGTTCTCGCCACAGCAATTGAGAATAATCCAGATTATGAGGTTCATGTTGCGGTTTCAGCCAGGTATTTTGAGCTCTATTCATCATTGAATGTGCAGCTGCATGCGCTTGAGTCAAAATCATCGGAGGCGTTCAGGCAAGCACTGGCCAAAGGGGCGCCAATTTATACCGCTGCCGAGCTAAGGGGCTATGTGGTTGCGGATTTACAATTGCTTGATCAAATCAAACCTGATTTTGTCATTGGTGATTTCAGGCTCTCGCTAGCGATTAGTTGCCCACTCAGAAATATCAAGTTTGCCAGCATTAGCAATTCCTATTGGAGTCCATTTGCCGATGTAAAATTTCCATTGCCGGAATTGCCTATGAACCGCATTGTTGGTCTAACGCTTTCCAAACTGCTTTTTAATGCATTTCGACCGCTGGTTTTCAAGTTGCATGCGAGGCCGCTGAACAAAATTCGTCGCGAATATGGCTTGCAGAGCCTGGGAAGTGACTTGCGTGCAGTGTACAGTTATGCTGATTTTGTTTTCTTAGTGGATATTCCTGAGCTTTCTCCAATAAAAACTCTGCCGCTTGATCATTATTATCTGGGGCCAGTCAATTGGAGTGCCATTGCTAGCTTACCTGATTGGTGGGAAACGCTGCCACCGAAGCGCCCAGTCGTTTATCTGTCGCTCGGAAGCTCCGGCGACAGCCAGTGCCTGGATGTGATTGTGGCGGCTTTGTCAGACTTGAACATTTCTGTGCTGGTGGCAACTGCTGCAAGACGCGAGACAAATTTTAACTACAATAACACCTATGTTACCAAATTTTTGCCCAATGATGTGGTGATGGCGCGGGCGGCACTTGTTATATGTAACGGCGGTAACCCATCAACTTATCAAGCGCTGTCCAGTGGTGTGCCAGTTATCGGCATCGCGAATAATATGGATCAGCATCTGAATATGCAAGTGCTGGCTAACACGGGTGCCGTTGAATATGTGCGCTCTGAGCAGCTTAATGCAAAGGCGATTAAAAACTTGGTGCAGAATATGCTGGAATCTGCTCAGCATGTTAGCGCAGCACAGAAAGTGGCAAATAAAATGGCGCACTATGATTGTAGTAAGCGTTTTCAGGAAATTCTTGGAAATATTGTACGCGCTATGTGAAACTGAATTTAAAGGGCAACTCTTATGCGAAAAATAACTTTCCAGCAAATTGCGATTTTCTTTTCAATGGCTTTTAGTATAGTCGTGTTCGGTATTTTGGTGGCGCAACTACTGCTGGGTTGGATTTCCTGGGGCAGCTATCATGGAGTCGTGATGGTTTTTGGTTGCATTTTTTCGATTTATGTCTGTGCCTTCCTGGGATTTCGAATTTTCTGGAAACTACGGGCTTTTCCGGTCGGTGAAATTACCCATAATTCGCGGGAAGAAACCAGTTATCATGTGTATCTTTTGTTTCTTTTAATCTTCTTTTATCCTATTCTGCGTAGTGGTTTTGTGCCGGTGCCGGTGATGCGTCTGGTTTATCAAGTGCTGGGTGCCAGGTTGGGAGAGAATACCTATAGTTCCGGTATCATTCTCGATCCGCCATTTATTCGTGTTGGCGATAATACCCTGATTGGACAATATGCCTTGCTCGTACCGCATGTGATTGAAAATGAACGGCTCGCACACTACCCCATTAATATCGGCAGCAACGTTACGATTGGTGCTCATGCAGTGGTTTTGTCCGATGTCACTATAGAGGATGGAGCGCTGGTTGCTACTGGCGCTGTTGTGCCAAAGGGAACGCATATTCGAGCTGGTGAGATATGGGGTGGCGTTCCTGCTAAAAAAATAAAATCCGGTTATGGGGAAAAGCAGATTAGTGAACCTCAGGAAGAGCCTGCAAAAGAAGCCTAGAAAAAGCTTATTAAAAGCAGGTGCCCCGGAACAGGGTCACCTTTGTTTGGGTTGCTTTAGTTAATCGGTGGGTGTATTTGTAAATTACCTGCATCGATAAATCCGCCAGCCGTGTAAATTATCGCGCTATCTGGCTCTTGAGTAGCATAAATTTCAATTATATAAACATCTGCGCAATTTGCGCAATCAACAGACTCATCTATCGGTGTGCCGGGTGTGTGCGTGCAAAAATTACTTTTTGGTTGCTTACCACCAGGGCCGGGTTCGCCAATATCTTCAATATGCACTTTAAAGAAATGCAATGTCTCCCCTGGGATTACTTGATTTGCGAGGGCGCCTTTAATATTTTTAAAGCTACCAACGCCTTCAAAATCAAT
>CALZHW010000144.1:0-3216 GCA_945787125.1 uncultured Ectothiorhodospiraceae bacterium | reverse complement strand
GGCCGGGTTCGCCAATATCTTCAATATGCACTTTAAAGAAATGCAATGTCTCCCCTGGGATTACTTGATTTGCGAGGGCGCCTTTAATATTTTTAAAGCTACCAACGCCTTCAAAATCAATCTGTTTGGCAGGGGCTGGGCGGGCAGGGCCGCAGAAGCCGGGGTCACTGCAGGTGATTGAAGCGATTTCAGTTTCATTGGGTGCGCTTGCCGTACCAGCGTGAAAAATAAAGGAGCCGCTGGGGCCTTTTTGTTGATGGTGAGTCCATTCGCCGCGCGGTTGCGGTTGCGATGCTGTGGGCGCACCTGCCTGTCCGCCAAATTGATAACGGTTATGCTCGGAAGTGTCGTCCGCTTTGGCCATGGTGCCGAGTACAATGTTTCCATCGGTATCAACTCCACCTCCGGTTACGCGACAGGCCAGTGGATTATTGAATTCTTCAGCAATGAATTCTGAGTTCGCATCACTTTTCAGGATGACATCCGCCGCTTTCACGGTGTAGGGCAATAGTCCTGCAGAGCCACCTGCTGTGACGGTGATATCGGTACTGCTGGGTTGTGACAGCAAGGTATCGAAGCTTATCATGCTTAGCTGGTTGTTTACCGGGAGCTCAATTGCAATGATGCTGGAATCAGCGTAGCTAACGGTATTTCTAATAAAGCTATCTCCGCCTATTGCTTGATTGAAGGCGCCAGCAACCGTATCAATTTCTCCTGAAAGAAATGCGGTGCCATCATTAAAAGTAGCGCCTGAGGCAACCTTTGAGTCGGGTGTGTTATCTAAAAACACACTATAGTGGCCATTGATGGTTTCAAAAATCAATATATTCGAGGGGGCTAGCATGGCCGTCTCAGTGATGTTTGCGGCGAAGGTAATCTCAAAGCAGTTATTGCCTGCACTACAAGTATTGCCATTTGCAGATAATGTTAGTGGGGAAATATTGTTACCATGAATATCGAGAATCGCATTTGCTCGAGAATGGATATAAGCATCATAGGTTACTCTATCGCCAGCAATCGCATTGGCACTCCAGGCAGAAAATGTCGTGACTTCCGAGCCGTTAGCATAGCTAATGGCAGGCAGTTGATCAACAATAACCAAGTCGCTTGATGATTGCCAGTCAAGTTCGTGAATGCCCGTAATGGAATAGCTCGATGAGGCGCTGGGGTCTAGCTGGATGATTGCAGGGTTAGCGCTATAGGATGGAGTTGAAATGACGCTTGTCATCAGACCCGCTAGTATCGCAGCCACCAGATTTTGTTGTTGCATGACATCTCTCCTTGATTGTTGTGTTTTGGAAAGTAATTATTTAGTCACACGATCCCTGTAGGTTGTTGGTCATCCCTGTAAATATTTTTAATGGAATAAAAAAAGCCTATACAGTGTGTATAGGCTTTTTTTGTTTTAACAATTGAATTGCTATTTGTTGCGCTATTAAGCTGCTTGTTTGCGACGTCTTGCAGTAGCGCCTAAACCAAGCAGGCCAGCACCTAAAAGAAGCATGGTGCCGGGCTCTGGAACAGAAAATTCATTGTTCGCATCACCTTTAATTGACAAGTCAGAGGCTAGGACAACATAGCCATTAAGGCCTACAACGTCACCGGCATCAGATGCCGCTGCTTCGTGGCCATTGTCAACAGCGCCTGGGAAGATTGAAACCAAGGACATCAAAGAATCAAATGTTGTTCCGATTAGTGGGGCGTTTGCATCAGGGTCTGTTTGTATATAACTATCATCGTAAGCAGTGACCGTATTGGTCAAAAAGATCGAACCACCTTGTCCAGCGGTAAATGAACCACCTGATTCTATTATTTTTCCAGATAATATTTCATCGCCATTTATGAAGCCGGCGCCAGTCGCTACATCGGAATCAGCATCGCTGATGAAGAATGCATAATCACCAGTTATGCTTAAGAAGATAAGTTGGTTGCCAAATAAAACAGCAGTTTCTGTGGCGCTTAATGCGGAGGTGATTTCCTTACAATTGGCACCATTAGCACAGCCGCTAGCTGTTCCATCGGTTGAAATCATATCATTCAAAATACTGCCACCGCCAAGATTAAGCATGTCATTTAAACGAGTCTGGGCATGTAAATCGAAAGTAATGGTGTCGCCATTGCCCGCATTTGCAGCCCATGTGCTGAAAGAGTTGGTTGAACCACCACCACCGCCACTATAGTTAGCATTAACAGGTAGCAAATCTGGGATCGTGACATCACCAGAAGACTGCCAGTCAAATTCATGAATGCCGGTTGTTGCGTATGAGCCGTCGACGCCAGTGCCGGTGCCAGCCGGTTGAAATTGCACCAGTGTTGGTAGGGCGTGTGCTGAGCTTGCAGCCACTGCGCATAATAAAGCTGCGCCGAAAACTGTTATTTTTTTACTGAAGTTAGTCATTAAATTATCCTCTATTACTTATGTTTTTATTACCATTTATTATACAGCAAGCTATGTGCCAATAAAAGACACTGTTTCTATCTTATTGAAAAATAATGTTTTATTTTTGTAATTGGACATTTGCTGGTTACATTTTTAGGCGTTATTGAGTTTACTGTAAAAAAATTCGACAAAGGCTTGTCTCATTTTTTGGGCTTTGCTTACGCCTTGTGCTTGTAAAAACGTCTTATCTTCTTGATATGTAAGTAAATATAGCTATATTTGCGGGTGTAAAATTTACAGACAAACGAGCCTTTCCTCTAATGTTTTGTTGAACACGGGGCTTGCGATCGGTATGTTTTCAATTGTTGGGTTCTCTTGGTATTCTGCCGCAGCCACTACATTGCGCTATATTGCATGTAGTGGTCGCATTGTGTTTTAAGCTCAGCATATTTTTCTATTACGGCGAAAAATCGGTGAGAAAAGAAAAAGACTGCCAATCAAAACAAGGGCTAATGCTGAAGGCTCAGGTACTACGGCAGCTCTGAATTGATTTGCCAATACCCTATGCGTGACGGTTGAGGGATGTTCTATGTCCCAGAAAACAAATTCATTAGCTGTGCCGCAGACGGTTTGCGTGCCGTCGTTGGGGGCTACAAAGCCGGTATAACAAGGATCGGTGGCATTGCTGAAACCAAAAGATGCCGGATTAGCGACAATTTCGTTCAAAGCACTAAAGGTATCAAACTTGATAATGTTCACCCCAACGATGGAGTCGAGCATGGCATCAAGCTCCATATTATAGGTCGTTACCAGCATTGTTGCGGTACCTGTAAGCA
>CALZHW010000143.1 GCA_945787125.1 uncultured Ectothiorhodospiraceae bacterium | reverse complement strand
AACTCAGGGTGATGCGAAAATGGTCGCTGAAAAACTTCGCCAATCGATTGAGTCATCGGGTTTTCATTTCAAAAACGAGCCGCTAACCATTACCATGTCTTGCGGTGTTGCCGAGTTCAAAGAAGGTGATGTACCTACAGATGTCTTTGAGCGAGCTGACGCAGCTCTTTATAAGGCAAAACAAACCGGACGCAACAAAGTTGTGATCGCTAAGTAATACCTAGATCCCGCAAGTACGATCACTTGCAGTATCTAGGTAATATTTTTTATCACTCACAATCGGAGTTCATGGTAGTCACCGCCCGTAGTGACAAGTCCTTAGCGAGAGTCGCCGTAAATACTTCCCTGTAGGCTTGGCGGCAGCATCCATGCTGCCAAACACTCTCGCTAAGGGCTTGTCACTACGGGCGGTGGAAGGCTGCACCTTTGCAGTTTTTGAACTCCGATAGAGCGTTATAAATATCTTTCCCATTCGATACTCGCATCGCCAAACGCCAGGAAATGCGGATTGAGTAAAGAGTCTTTGGTATTGTATTTCATCCGTTGTATGTCGGTTGTCGTCAGCTGACCACCAGCCTCCTCAATGATACACTGCGCCGCGGCAGTATCCCATTCTGACGTTGGGCCAAGGCGTGGGTAGATATCAATTTTTCCTTCCGCCACCAGGCAACTTTTTAATGAACTACCCATGCATATAAGTTGGTGATCGCCAATGCGTTGCAAAAAATCATCAAGCGACCGGTCGAGGTGTGAGCGACTACCGGCAATGAAAACACAATCTTCGTCGACTTTTTTGGTGTGTATGGGTATTGTTTTATTATCTGCCGTGAGTTTGAATGCGCCGCTGTTTTGACTGGCATAATAACAAACGCCTAACACAGGGACATAAATAATGCCCAGTGTTGGATAATGATTTTCGATTAACGCGATGTTGACCGTGAACTCACCATTACGTTTTATAAACTCTCGAGTGCCATCCAATGGGTCAACAAGCCAATAACGATCCCACTTTTTACGTTCGTTAAACGGAATTTTTGATCCTTCTTCAGATAAGACTGGTATATCAGGTGTGAGCGTTGTTAATTCACTAACGATAGTATTGTGGGCGGCAATGTCAGCTTTTGTCAGCGGGGAATTGTCAGACTTTTCTTCAATCTCAAAGCTGTAGTCTGAATGATAAATATTGAGTATCGCTGCACTGGCTTTTTCAGCGATGCGAATGAGTGGTTTTATATAATCATTGTTTGAGGAGTTCATGACATCACTTGACCATCTTCAAATGCCTAAGACCTGTTTGGCGACAAACAGTGCAGCAATGCTGCGTGCTTCGGTGCATTCGGGATGTTGAATTAATTCATCGAGTTTATGCAGACTCCAGGGAATGACTTGCATTTCCTCAGGTTCGTCTCCTTGCTGTCTGTTTTCATAGAGATCTTGCGCCAGAATGATTTGGGTTTCATGGCTTAAATAGCTCGGTGCAATGGAAAAGCGCGTGAGATGCGACAGCGAGCGGGCGGCGTAGCCAACTTCCTCCATTAGTTCGCGGTTAGCTGCTGCCAGTGGGTCTTCGTCTTTTTCGACCCGGCCTTTGGGTAATGCCAGCTCGTATCGGTGAACGCCAGCGCTGTATTCACGAATCAATAAAACGGTTGAATCATCGAGTAACGGTACAATCAGCACTGCACCGTTCGAGCGGCTACACAAGCGCTCATATTGGACGGTTGTACCATTGCTAAACTGCAAATCCATTTGTTCAATTTCAAAAATTCGCGTTTTTGCAACGATTGCTTGCTTGAGAATAATGGGCATCTTTTTTTTGCTCACAATATTCACCTAAAACGGTTTAGCAATGGCTAGCAAAACGATACCCACTAAAAAGAAAACAGGAACTTCGTTAATGAGTTTGTAGTAAACCTTGCCACGACTATTTGCGTTGTAGCGAAAAATCATCATCACTTTGTAACAGTAATAATGGTAATAGATCAATCCGGCAATTAACAGTAGTTTTAAATAGAGCCAAAAACTTGTGTAATAGATGGCGAAAGCATAACTCATTAACATCCATAAACCGAGTATCACCGTGATCGCAGCGCCGAGAGTCATGATGGCGAAGAGTTTTTTTTCCATGACTTTAAAGCGCTCATCGCTAATTTCATCTTCTGCATCCACTTCCGTATGATAAACGTAGAGCCGCGGCAAATAAAATAAACCTGCAAACCATGTCACCATAAAAATAACGTGAAACGCTTTTACCCAAATCATGTCTGACTCCCTGTGAGAGCATCAAATATCTATTATGGACACCTTTGGTTGTAATTCAAAGTGCGATGGCGGCGCTTACCCAAGGGGCATTGAAAAAAGTATCACTTTAAATCACATCCGGAGGGCACCCTTGTGATTGTTTATTTTGCGTACAGAGTTGGCTCTGTCTTCTATACAGAGTTAGCTCTGTCTTCTAATTGTACTCAATATTGCTTTGTCTGTGTTAGGAGTGCAGAATATTTTTTATATAACCAGCGGATAGCTTAAATCAGTTAGCCTTATAAATCATAGATATTCAGTGTTTATGATCACATTTATGGACGAAAGCAGTAGTCTAGCGAATAAATATTAATCAGTATGTATTTTACTCAATTAATCCTGGGATATTATTGCTTTAAAACTGCAGCCTTTGTTTTTAGATCTCAAGTTTCGGAGTTCAAAGTTACAAAAAGTACCGCCTTCCAGCACTCGCAGCGGCAACACCTTACCGAGAGACGCCGTGAATACGTCCATGTAGGCTTGACAGCAGCATCCCTGCTGCCAACGCTCTCGATAAGGCCTTGCCACTACGAGCACTGATTACGGGAAATATTTTGAACTCCAAAACTTGAGTTAAATGAATAAGTAATCAAATTTAATGTGGAGCAAAATGTGAATAAACTATTAATATTAATTGGGCTCATGCTATTTTGTGTTTCAAATGCCAATGCTTTGGACGAAGATTTATTTGCGCGCGGTGAGAGTTTGTCAGCCAAGTGTGTCAACTGTCATGGGAAAAAGGGAATTTCAACAAAACCGCCTGTTCCGCACATAGCGGGGCAGCAGGAAGCTTATCTATTAAAACAATTGAAAGATTTTCGTAACCGACGGCGTTTCAATTCAGCAATGCGCCAAGTTACTATTAGTTTGAGTAATAATGAACTAAAAGCCTTGGCACATTATTACAGTAACTTACCTCGTTAATTTATTTCCAGCGTTCTTGAGAATAGAGCACTTTAATGTATTCCAATAAAGTGACAAATACCAAGCCGCCAATCATGTTGCCAAGAATTGTGGGTACGAAGCTGTGTTGCAGCCACATGCTGTAAGTGATGTGAGTGTTGCCTGCAAAAATTGACATAAGAATTTCTGATGTGTTTACAATGACATGATTGAATTTGTTTAACATGATCATGAATCCTACACACCAGATTATAGCAATTTTGGACAGCGTGTTATCGGTAGTGAGTAGTAGCCACGTCATTAGCGTTATCAGCCAGCCAGCAAATACTGCTGAAAAAAATGAAGCATCCCAATCACGCTCAAGAACTAAGAACTCTGCCACATGTTGTATATGCTGAACGGCATGAACCGCGGGTACGCCATCATAAAATTCAAGTGACAGAAGTTTTGCGACCACCATGGCACCAATTAAATTCCCAATCAACGTCAGTGACCAAAGCTTGAGCAAGCAAGAGAAAGTTGATTTTTTGGCGATTACGGCAGTTGTGGGCACAAGAAAGTTTTCGGTAAATAGCTCACTCCGGCCCAAAACAACAAACACGAAGCCAATAGGAAAAACCAGTGCACCTACAACGTCGGCAAAGACGATATGTGACTCGCCAAAAGAAGATATAACAGCACCGGAAACCGCTGCAGCAGCAAGAGCCCCAAAAGTTACATTCATTCCCGCAATAATACCCGCTAGAGTCATTTCTACTCCTGGTCGATTCAGTCGGTGCGTGCCGCGATGAATGGCGACCTTAAACATTTCTGCTGATTCCGACTCAGTGGGGCTTACCAAGTCTTTAGGGTCTTCAGTATTGTCAGTATTGTCAGTATTGTTATCTTTCATTTTAACTATGTTTACCTATCTAAGAAGCACGATACTGGTGACAGTTACAAAAAGTAATATCAACCAGCCTATGAGGCTATACATTTCATAGTTGGGGCGTTTTACTTCATTTTTAGAAATAAAATTGATTTCACTATAGGGATAAATAAAGCCCTTTAAACTCATGGTTAACATACCGACTGAGTAAAGCGCCAGTAGAATAGGTAAGATGATTAGTGCTTTATAGTTGGAGGTCCAGGCCATTGTGATGAGAAACAAGGCAGCTACCATAGTAATATTGGAAAGCGGTGCCATGCCGCTTTTCAAGCCTGCATACCAGGATGATTTCTTAGAATAGAACTTATTCAAATCCTTAGTGGTATTCTCGACCCATTCTTTGTCAACGTCACTATAGATGCGAAAGTCAGCCATTTTTTTATCAAGCAATAGACGGATGCTTTTTGAGATGCGGGTGCCGTCAGGACACATTTCGCGAGCATCAATTGTCAGTTGATCGACAGTTTTGGGGAATTCGGCACGAAACATTTCGTCGACTGAATGAAAAGGTTGTGCAGAAAGTGCATTGCCTTCTGCCATGGCATTCACGGTAAAATTACCACCTTCATCAACTAGATACTCTCGTAATAGTTGTTTTTGTTCCAGCAGATCTTCTCTGTTCATAACTAAGGGATTAATTAGGGAAAATTTACTATAAGGCATAACTACGTCCTCCATTTATCGAAAATACTATTTGTAGCGTTACAGCGACTACTCCTTGTTAAACCTAGATTAATCAGTTGAACCACGATTTCTAACACAAGCTCTTGACGCACCTAGCAAATTCAAAAATATGCTGATCACCAATAAGGTGACCACGCAATTCTTGATTCACTATGCACTTCAATATCTCGCCTCAAGCGCCTACTGTTGGTGCACTACCGAGTGCCCTCTGGGTAAAAATTCGCGCCAATTGATTATTCTAGGTTAAAGGTAAGTTAGCATAGAAAACTATAGTAGAATATTACCATATAGCAATGTAGATTTTAGGTTGTTTTTATTGAGATATGAGGATGTTGCGTAGACATTTGATTTCACATTGTTTTTTCTTTCTTTGGAAATATAGCCAGGGCTCAACTCTTTCTTTATTTACGCTTGCGCAAGTTTCAAGGGAATTGCTTTTGTGCGTTCTCTTAAAATTTAGCTTATTCTGGGTTGATATTTACTCAGCTTGATTATGGTTTTTAGGTTCGGGCGCATCTTGATAGAAAAGTCAGAATTTTATTCGGGTACGAGCAAGATTCATTGATATGAATTAGTTGGCCAAAAACCTCTACTGGGGATTTCGTGACACTTTCAGGATAGTAACTCTCAATCGGAGTTCAGGCAGTCACCCTTCGAATTGGCAAGTTCTTAGTGGGAGTGGTAGCGGCATAGACATCGCCCCAAGTCTGCAGGGATGTATTTGCGGCGACTCTCGCTAAGGGCTCGCCACTGCGGGCAGTGAAATGTGGCACTTTTGCAGATGTTGAACTCCGAAACTGGAGTAGTAAGAAGCTCTTTTAATCGTTGTCATCAAATAAGTTAATTGTATCGTTAGGATGGAGTATGCCGAGCAGTGGGGGATGTTTCCTTTGTTCAGATTGATCATAGACAACAAATATTGTGCGCGGCTTGAGTAATTTAGTTTGTGCAACAATATCGAAAAGAGGACTGCCTGAGGGGATTTTTCGAATAGAATAACCTAAGTGCTTCAGCGCCAACATATCAATAGTTTCGATTTGCGAAAAATTGATGGCTTTAAGCATAGAGCTGCGTATTGCTAACACGGGCTCATTGTCCTGTTCGATCAATACCCAGTGGAGATCATTGTTTAGGCTGTTTGCTAATTGTTCTCTAGGGCAGCGGTGTGGCAAAGTAATAAAATGTTTATCGAGCAAATCCATCGCGGCAATAAGTTGAGTGTTGCCGCTTAATTTTTTACCGGGTGTTTTAATTTCTCGCAAACGCATCAAGGTGAGGAAAATGCTGGGTTGTTTGAGTAGCTCACTGCTAGTTAGTGAGGCAAAGATGATGGCTATCAGACCGGGTACTATGATGCTTGGCTCATGAGTTAATTCAAAGATCGCCACCAATGCGGCTAGTGGCGCTTGAATGGTCGCGCTCATCATGGCGCCCATACCGATAATCGCATAAACCACCGGGTCGATCGCTGCATCAGGGTAGACAAGATGGATGGCTGCGCCTATTGCACTGCCAGTAACGGCTCCAATAAATAAGGTTGGGCCAATTAATCCGCCCGGCAAACCCAGTCCCAGGCCAACGGCTGAAGCTAATATCTTCATCGCAATAATTAATAATAGCGTTGCAAGGGCGAATTGATTGTTGAAGGTGGCGTTGACGGTATCATAACCAACGCCCATTATTTCTGGTGCAATAAGCGCTGCCAAACCCACAAAAGCCCCAGCTCCGCTCAATCGCCAAAAAATAGGTATGTTTTTTGTCCGTTTAGAGGTAACGACCAGTAACTGGATGAAAACCACCGCAATCAAACCAATCAAAATTCCATTCAAAGCAACGCCGACTAATTCAATATTTGAGTAAACTTCAAATGAAGGGGTTTTTAATATCGTCTCGTTGCCTAATACCTGATGGGTTAGCAGAGTGGCAACAATCGCTGCAACAATCATTGGCAGCATACTGATTACGGTATATTCAATGAGTATGACTTCCATTGCGAAGATCACCCCGGCCAACGGTGTATTGAATGAAGCTGCAATGGCTGCTGAAACACCGCAAGCGAGTAACGTGCGGCGGATTTTAGGCGAGAGATTAAACGCACTCGCTAAGGCGCTACCTGTTGCAGCGCCGAGATGTATGGAAGGGCCTTCCCGACCGACAGAGTGACCGCTAATGATACTGATCGCTGCGCCAATAAATTGTACAATGGCATTGTAGGCGGGTAACTTGGCTCCATGATATTTCAAATGTTCGAGGGTATGCACCACCCCGATCTGGCGTTTTTCGGGGCTTAGATAATGAAAAATTATCCCTAACAGTATTCCGCCAAATAACGGCAAGGTGAATATGGCCCAGCTGGCGAGATCTTCATAGTTTTCCTGGCCGTCACCCGGTAGTAGCCAGAGCTGTGCGGTGTCGATAAGAAGTCGGAATAATAAAACGACGCTACCGGCCGCAAGACCGCATAGAAGACCCAGCAATGTCAGACGCATTAAATCGCTTTGCGAGTTTTTTATAAAAGTGCGGTAAAATTTCAGCATTGTGTGCTCTAATTGTTACTTTACTCGGATAATTCATGCATTATCCAGGTTAATACTCACAATCGGAGTTCAAATATTGCCCTCATAATCAGCGCTCATAGTGGTAAGGCCTTATGGAGAGTGTTGGCAGCATGGATGCTACCGTCAAGCCTACAAGGACGTATTCACGGCGTCTCTCGGTAAGGTTTTGCCGCTGCGGGTGCTGGAAGATGGCACTTTATGCGGTTTTGAACTCCGAAACTTGAGTTAATATTTTCATCTATGAATTCAATGATGCCAGTACCGGTTATATCCACCAAGCTATGTTAGACTTAGACGAATCAGCAGGTCTGTGGTCGTTGTTCCTGAGCGCATTCATATCATCCACGTTACTTCCCGGTGGATCTGAAGCATTATTACTCTATCTTGCCACGCAAACAGGGCAAAACACCTTTTCTCTGTGGTTGGTTGCAAGTCTGGGCAATACACTAGGCGGCATTACCACATTGGCTTTGGGTTGGTGGCTTGCAAAACGTTATCCAGGAAAGGCGCCAGGCAAAAAAAAACATCAAGCAGCCTTGGTCAAGGCGCGCCGCTATGGCAGTCCAATTTTACTCTTCTCCTGGGTGCCAGTGATTGGTGATCCTTTATGTTTTGCTGCTGGCTGGTTAAAATTACCATTGTTTTCAGCGATAATCTTTATCTTTTTGGGTAAAGCGGTGCGTTATGCTGTTTTGCTGGCGATTATCTAACCTGGATAATTCATGAAATATCCGGGTTAATTGATTTCTATTATTCGTCTGATGGTTTTTTAGGCACTCGTGCAATAAAATACGGTTATTGCTGGCGAGGCCGATATTTTTAATAGTTTTGGTATCTAGTAGTAGTCTTAAGAGACGGAGTAGCTCATTGGTTGCAAAATATGAAAATGCAGTGCTACGGTTGGCGCAAAATGATCAGGGGCGAGACTGTGTAGTGGGTGACATTCACGGTCACTTTGAATTATTTGAACAGTTGTTAGAACAAATCGATTTCGACGATCAGCTTGACCGTATATTAAGTGTTGGCGATAGCATTGATCGTGGCCCCGATAGTGAGCTCGCGATGGAATATTACGAAAAACCCTGGTTTTATTCCGTGATTGGTAATCACGAAGCGATGTTGGTTGGCTCCATAAAGCAAATTAGTGGTTTGCACGAACTCTGGATGCACAACGGTGGTGAGTGGGCTGAGTTAGTTTCGGACAAGGAGCTGCGAGAGATGGCCGCTTTTTTTGACACATTGCCTTATGCAATCGATGTGACTACACCCAATGGACAGGTCGGTATTGTGCATGCTGATTTTCCGCCAAAGCTCAGCTGGACTAAATTTCTTGTGGACTTAGAAGCCAAAAAGCTCAGTGATCGAAATATGAAGATATTGCTTTGGTCGCGTGAAACATTTAAAAAAATGCATATGTCTATAGAGTACCCTGGTGCCATGCAAGCTTCGAATATTTCCGGTGTGCATCGCATCTATGTCGGACACAGTATCGTAAAATCTCCTGCCAGTTTTGGCAATATTATGTTTATCGACACCGGCGCCTATGTTAACGGCAGGTTGTGTGCTGTGGATATTACCAATGAAGAAATTATTATGGTGAAGGGCGTTTAGCTTGCCTTATTACTGGGTGTGCTTACCCGAATATTTGTCTGGTTTTTTAGAACTTAAAATCGGGATTCAAACTATTCTCCATAATCAGCGCTCGTAGTGGCAAGGCCTTATCGAGAGTGTTGGCAGCCGGGATGCTGCCGTCAAGCCTTTCTACAGGGAT
>CALZHW010000142.1 GCA_945787125.1 uncultured Ectothiorhodospiraceae bacterium | reverse complement strand
GGCAAGATGCTTACTCCAAAGCCAGTGATAAGCTTCGTCGCCACTGAGGGGTAAACTAGATACAAATGGGAGGCGAAGCAGTATTATCAGCGCGGTGAACGCAAGCGCCCAGCACCAGGCAGTTTGAGGATTTAACCGCTGGAATGTCGACGACTCCATGTGGGAATTATCTGATAATTGAATCGCGAATCTGTAAAGTCAGGAGTAACCACATCAACCGTGGCATATAATTGCATTGCTTGATCATCATTTCCTTCCCCTAATTTTTTTCCCACGAAGCACCCTATCCAGGACGGCCCTTGATTGATCAGGTCTTGCCACGCTCTGGCGCCGGCTCGATGCCGTGCCAAAACGGGCTGAAAATGACGACTGCATGGAAGCAGGAGGTAGAGCGACTCAGGAGATAAAGCCGAGATGTAAAATAGGTAAGTATTTCATGCACGATCCTTAGGGAGCGGTAAAGACCATCCAGTCCTGGTCGCCAAACTGTCCATCATTGTTTGAGAACGAGTGATGATATTCCTCGTTGAGCACAATCGGTACTGCTGTTGCCGCTGAGTTATCCCCTGCGCCAGATTCGAATTCATCGGGATCAGTGATTGTTCTGAAGAGCGAGGCATTGTTCTGAAAGCCTGATTGCTGAATATTCATTGAGTAAAAATTTCCGGAATTGAATGCATCAAAAAAGCGAATATAGATGGTTTCGCCCGGTTGCATAATCAAGGCTTTTTTTACATAGTTTAGATTGTTTGCAATTGAGAAACTAAACGGCGTTGTTTCATTGGCTCGATAAAGTTGCATACCAATTGTGGCAGCACAACTCACTCCTTCTATACATCCTGTAGCGCCGTTGGCAAATGTGCTGACATAAAATACACGTGAATCTTCTATACTGTTTACGTTTAAAATATAGGGTGTGCCACTGCGTGAGTGTTCGCCAAGAATATTGATGGAAAAACCAGAGGTGGTATTCTGGCCTGTTTTCACTACGCAATAAATTTCATTCAGATTAGCATCTACGGTTTGATCTGCTTGACTTGCAGGGTTGCCTCCCGCAGAGCATTTGTTTTCAAGGTTATTGGCGGGGTCATTAATCCATAGTTGGGTAAACGCGGTGATACCACGTACTGAAATTAAATAATTTGTATTCGGCGTTAGTTGCTCCGGAGGTATCCAATAGTTGCTTGTGCCTGATTTAAAGTCCTGATTAGAGCCCTGATTAGAGCCTGCAGTAGAGGAACCGATTTTGTAACTCACTTGAGCAACACGGTCAACGATAGGCAGTGTGATATCAGGAAAACGTTCTGGTGCATATTCGACTTCAATATCGAAACTCGCCGGAATATCAGGATCGCCAGCGATAGTAAAGAAAATTTTTCCACTGGAGGAATTCACTTCGCAGGCCAATAGTGTGCTGCACTCTTGATATTCCCCAGGCGTATTCGCGTCTGCTGCTACGAGTGAAATATTCGCCCCTGTTGTGACATTGGTGATATTAATTAGGTAGTTATGTCCTGGCTTAACATCAAGCTCGTAATAACTTGTGTCGGCATCAACCGTGCCATTGAATAATGCCGGTATTCTTCCAGTGCCAATTAGCGTCGGTATTTCAGCCGAGCCTTGTGCAGCAATCGCATCAGTTGAGTTTTTCAATGTGAATGTTGTGCCATTGTCAGCACCGGTATAACGTAGCTTTAGGTAAGTGGCCTTAGTGGTTGCTTGGAAAGTGGCTTCTTGTCCTGTCCCTGCAGTTTTTAATGCGCTCTGCGTAATAGCTTCTCCGAGATCTGCAGTATTAAAAACTTCCAGCATCACGTTATCATTGTTGGTTGCGAGTTTATAGGTAACGCCAGGTGTTGTTGGTTCAACGAAGTGATTAGGTAAATCGGCAATCTGGAATAACTGGTCCATATTATTGGGATGCAATAGGGTGGGCTCGCTTGAATTATTTTTGCTTTGAAAAGCGAGATCATTTTCAACCGTTGCAATAAAACTACCGGTAAGTTTAATTTGAGTGAAGGCTGATCCACAAGTGTTCGACTGGATGCTGATGTCAGAGCACAGAACGGCTTCAAATAGGCCCGTAGCAGTTTCACCGACGCTGCCATAACCATCTAGAGTGATGGACAATGAAGTATGCTCTGAGTCATCGAGCTGATAAATGATGTGTGTGTTATCAGTGGGTATGTAATGAGCCGATGCAGTTGTTTTGTCGTAAGTGCTGAGATTGGTTGAAGGTAGTATCAATACCAGACGCTCAGGGTTTGCTTTATTGGCGTAGGAAATGAAAGTGCCGGGTTGGGATGAGGTGTATTTAAAGTCATCAGTGATGCCCACGGGATTATTGAATGACTTGATAATTGGCGCTAAGCTTGTTTGATCTTCAGTGTGAACCGTTGCAAGAAAATCCTCGAGCTGCAAAGTGAGGCTGTCAGTAAAAGTATTAATGATTGGAGGCTCAATATTGGTAATAGGAGGCAAAGCCACCAGGGTAACTGTTTGTGATGCATTGTAGCTCTCAGGAATTGTCACAGAAATTTGCGATTGTTCAATGCTTAAATTCAAGCTTGTTTCTGCTGTCGCGCTGGCGTTGTTTATCGCACTGATTGTTGCAGGCATTGTTTCTGCAACTGATTCATCATCGTAGATGACTGAGACGGAAATTTCCTGATCCAGGCTTGGGCTCGCTAATTCCGCCGCATCGGTAATAATGATTTCGGTAATGACGGCCCCGGGCTTTTTCTCAATGTTCAGCGCTAGCGTGTCTTCAAAGCCATTGTATGCAGCATTCACATCTAGCGTATCAATCAGGTTTTTGGCGGTAAGGTTGCCTGCAGCAAGCGTGGCAAGTCGAGCTTCACTGAGACTCCATTCAACATCCTGGGTGATATCTTGTTCGCTGTTGTCATTAAATATTGCAAAGGCTTGCAACTGCATTGAATCCTTTGTCGTCAGTTGTGTTTGCGTAGCGCGGATATCGATGTGAGTAATTTGTGGTTGATCCGGCTCGTTCTCGTTGCTGTCATTGCCGGCATTTTGTCCGCCACCACAAGCCCCTAAGCTAATTGTGACTAATAGTGCATAAAACACACGGAAAAGTGAATTGGTCATCATGCATGTTTACCCCGCCTCAAGTCGTCTGCATTGACTGCTTGAGCTTTAAGAAAGATTAAAGTAATTAAATACTTGAATTCGTCCGTTGAATTATCTGCTTTGTTAGTGCGGTCATTTGTGCTAATTTAGCGACCATTATTCATTAATTAACGGATTAGTGTATTGAATGTACAGATTTTTATTATTATTTCTATCTATTTGTACTCCCGTTTTAATTATTGAAATATTTAGTCGGTTTAGTCAAGAAATTGATCGATTATATTGAGGGAAAGTGGCTAGATATGCCAATTAAACTAAATTCTGTTGAAATTAGGATCATTGCTTGCTTAATTGAAAAGCAATTAACAACGCCGGACTACTATCCATTGACCGTAAATTCCTTAATGGCAGCTTGCAATCAAAAATCCAATCGTGATCCTGTAATGCAGCTTACTGAAACTGAGGTGCAACAAGGGTTAAGCGGATTGATCGAACAATTCCTGGTGCGAGAAAAAGAATTGCCGGGGACTCGAGCAGCAAAATACGAGCACAAGCTTGGTGCCACGCTGACCCAAGAGTACAATTTTAATCAGCAACAATTAGCGGTTCTCGCGGTATTGTTATTGCGTGGACCACAGACGTTGGGTGAGATCAAAACTCGCACCCAGCGTATGGCAGACTTTACTGATTTAGGACAAATTGAAACCTGTCTGCAGTCATTAACGAAACATCAAAAAGGCGCATTCGTTGCGGCGCTGCCACGGGAAGCCGGGCGACGGGAAGTTCGTTATACCCATTTGATGTCTGAAGGAAGTGAAGTGCCATTAACCGATAACAGTCAGTCACACCTCGTGGCTGAGAATAATCAGCACGATGATTTGCAGTTGCTGAGAAATGAATTTAATGCTTTTAAAACTGAATTTAAACAGTTGAAACAGCAAGTAGATAACTTACTAAATAGCGGTAGATAAGATATGACACTGAGAAACGATTGGACGCTTGTAGAAATACGAGATCTGTTTTCGATACCTTTTAACGATTTACTGCTCCAGGCACAAACGGTACATCGAGATAATTTTGAACCGAACAAAGTTCAAATCAGCACCTTGCTCAGTATCAAAACCGGTGCCTGCCCGGAAGACTGTGGTTATTGCTCACAGAGCGCAAGAAACAAAACCGAACTGGAAAAAGAAAAGTTATTACCTTTGTCAGAAGTCATGACAAATGCCAAGCAGGCAAAAGAAGCGGGTGCCAGTCGTTTCTGCATGGGCGCGGCTTGGCGCAATCCCACTGATAAAAATCTGGATCGGGTTATCGATATGGTTAAAGGTGTTAGAGAGTTAGGCATGGAAACCTGTTTAACCCTAGGCATGTTAACTGATGCGCAAACTCGTCGCTTGAAAGAGGCCGGGCTGGATTATTACAACCATAACCTGGATACCTCACCTGATTTTTACGGCACTGTGGTAACGACGCGCACGTATCAAGACCGTTTGGATACGTTAAAAAATGTCAGGGATGCCGGCATTAATGTCTGCAGTGGTGGAATTGTTGGAATGGGTGAAAGTGCCAATGACCGAGCAGCTTTGTTGCAACAACTGGCTAATCTGGAATCACACCCCGAAAGTGTACCTATCAATTTATTGGTGCAGGTAAAAGGCACACCACTTTATGGTGCAGATAAACTCGACGGCATTGATTTTATAAAAACCATTGCTGTTGCACGAATCCTTATGCCCAAGTCCTATGTTCGATTATCAGCTGGTCGTACTGAAATGTCTGAAGAGATACAAGCCATGTGTTTTTTCGCCGGGGCCAACTCAATATTTTACGGTGATAAATTACTAACCACGGATAACCCTGAAGCAAACACCGATCTAGCCTTGCTGAATAAACTCGGCATCGAAATAGAAACAGCCAATTCAGCGACGTTATCACCGACAAATGCAATGCTGCAAACAGCGACCGCATGAATATACTGATCACAGGATCCAATCGTGGAATAGGGTTGGAGATGGTGAAAATTGCCGTCAGTAAACGCTGGCGAGTATTTGCCTGCTGTCGTCAACCGATGCAGGCGGACAAACTTACTGAAGTAGCAAAAATGTCAGCGGGTTTAGTCAGCCTTCACCCGTTGGATGTGACTGACATCGCGCAGATACAGGCATTGGCATACGAATTACGGCATGCCAGTATTGATGTGCTCTTCAATAATGCGGGGGTGTATGGCGGTTCAACGAATTCCTTCGGTCAAGTTGATAGCGAAGATTGGCTAAAAACCTTTGAGACTAACACTATTGCACCGTTGAAAATGGCGGAGCACTTCGTCGAACATGTTGCCTGCAGTCAACGCAAGATCATGGCTTTTATGTCCAGTAAAATGGCCAGTATGTCCGACAATGGGTCGGGCGGAAGTTATATTTATCGTTCGAGTAAAACCGCCTTAAACTCGGTGGTGAAAAGCATGGCTATTGATTTGCAGCCCCGGAAGATTAGTTGTTTATTACTGCATCCCGGTTGGGTTAAAACCGATATGGGTGGTCCTAATGCAGAGATCACAACGCGCGAGAGCGTAAAAGCACTATTTAGTAACATTGAAAATAGCACCTTTGATGATAGCGGAAGTTTTTTTGATATTGACGGTTCAATCATACCCTGGTGAAAAATACATGAAGAAAATATTAAGTATAGTAATTGTAATGAGCGCCTTTTTGGTGGCATGCGGTGGCAAACAAACGCCGCAAACACTGGCTGAAACATCGCATTCGCCAGTTAAAGAATTACAAATAATCGATATTGTAATCGGTGATGGTAAAGGGACGCTCAACAATCATCGAGCTGCAGTGCATTACACGGGTTGGTTATATGATGAAACCAAAGCCGATAATAAAGGTGAGAAATTTGATAGTTCACGTGATCGTGATCGCCCCTTCATCTTTAGTTTGGGCAATAAATCGGTGATCGCGGGTTGGGAACAAGGAATACCCGGCATGAAAATTGGCGGGAAACGCACCTTGATTATTCCGCCAGAACTTGGTTATGGTGCGAAAGGCTACCCACCGTCAATACCGCCAAATTCCGCCTTAATTTTTGAAGTAGAACTTTTACAAGCAGGATAATAATGAATACAGCAAATACAGAGTTACAGATCGAAGAGTTAGTCGTAGGCGAGGGTGAAACCGCCGAAGTAGGGCATCATGTTACAGTGCATTACACGGGCTGGTTAACCGACGGAACCAAATTCGATAGCAGTGTAGATCGCGATACGCCTTTTAGTTTTTCGCTCGGCAAAGGCATGGTAATACAAGGTTGGGATCAAGGCGTAGTCGGAATGAAAATCGGTGGCAAACGTAAATTGACGATACCCTCGGAGCTAGGATATGGCGCGCAAGGTGCGGGTGGAGTTATTCCTGCAAATGCAACATTGGTATTTGATGTGGAGCTTTTAGAGCTTAGTTGAGACTAGAGTTAATCAAGTTTCGGAGTTCGAAGTTGTAAAAGCATCACCTTCCTGCGGGCGCTGATTATTGAAATTAGTTTGAACTCCGATTGTGACTTAATAGTGCGGCGGCGGTGTTTCATCTGCCTGTGAAGCAATGTTGGCAGGGGTAAGTTTTTTGACATAAGTTTGCAGCTGTTCAACTTTGAATATTAAAGTACTGATGTCTTTTTGCTGTTGACTGACAACATCATTCAGCTCACTAATGACGTGCTCCTGGAAAGCAATTTTTGTTTCTAACTCAATTATTCTGTTTTCCATAATATTTCACTCGATCGATTTTAATTAAATCCTGAATTCATCAGTTGACAGTTTCGAAACAGACTCTGTCGAAACAGAATGCGTCGAAACAGAAAGCAGGCCTGTATCAATTGTTTAGCTGATGATTTTAGGATGATCCTAGAATCCGCAGTTGAGCAGCCTGTAGTGTGCGTCATTTTGTGCTGAATTGCGTAATGAAATATTTCCCAAATGGTTGTTCCCTTTGGGAAATATTTCACACGCAAAGCAGTGCAAAAGGGCGTGCAATACAGGTTGCAGTGACTCACCGAAAGGGTGAACTGCGGTGCAGTTGGTATATTTAACAAATTCATAATGTTATATTGACCTGTAAACGTTCAACTGCGGAATTTAGGATAATACAGGATTTATGACTATGTGGCAGGGCAACATCGAAAAAATGCAGAATAAACTGGAGGAAACGGTCAATTATGCATTACCTATCGGGGATGCATTAGTGCCAATGAATCCGTTGATTGGCAAACCGATAAAAATTGAATATAACGGTATCATTAATTGTATAAATTGCAATGCCAAGACTAAAAAAAGTTATTCCCAAGGTTATTGTTATCCCTGCATGATGAAATTAGCGGCCTGTGACATGTGCATTCTCAAGCCTGAGACCTGCCATTTTGATCAGGGCACTTGCCGTGAACCGGATTGGGGTTTAAGCCATTGCATGCGTCCACATTATGTATATCTGGCCAATTCCTCGGGCGTTAAAGTCGGTATAACCCGCGAAACGCAGATTCCAACCCGTTGGATGGATCAAGGAGCCGTGCAAGCGTTGCCGATTGCCATGGCGCAGAGTCGCTATCAAGTTGGCTTAATGGAAGTTATTCTCAAGCAACATATGAATGATAAAACCGATTGGCGTCGCATGTTAAAAAACCAGGTGGAGAAATTGGATTTAACCACGATTCGAGATGAGGTTTTCATCCAGTGTAAAGCTGAAATTGAGGCTTTGAATAGTCAGTTTGACACAGGCAGTATCAAATGGTTAGCCAACGAAGCACAAGTTGAAATTCAATACCCAGTAACAGCTTACCCGGAGAAAGTGAAAGCGTTTAACCTGGATAAAATCTCGCTTGCTGAAGGCATATTACAAGGTATCAAAGGGCAGTATTTGATTATGGATACTGGGGTGATTAATGTCAGAAAATATACCGGTTATGAGTGGACAATGAGTACCTTGTAAGGTTTAATGCTGACCGCTAATACTACCTATGCGTCCATTGTCCCAATATGATAAAATCTCGCTTTTTGTAAGAGCAGGCGGGATTTTTTTGTGATCAGTCAAAAACACGCAATTCTACTTGGGGTAAACATCGACCATGTGGCGACCTTACGGCAGGCCAGGGGAACAATTTATCCTGATCCGATTCAAGCCGCATTAATTGCTGAAGAAGCCGGTGCCGATGCGATTACCTTACATTTACGCGAAGATCGACGTCATATTCAGGATAGAGACGTCGAGATGCTGCGCCATATGTTGCAAACGCGGATGAACCTGGAAATGGCCATCACTGAAGAGATGCTGCTGATCGCTGAACGCCTGCAGCCCCATGAATGCTGTCTGGTACCAGAGAGCCGAGAGGAATTAACCACCGAGGGTGGGCTGGACGTTATTACGCATAAAGCCAAAATAAAAGCAGCCTGTGAACGTCTGGCCGCAGCAAATGTGCGAGTTTCACTGTTCATCGATGCGGATGAAGCACAAATCGAAGCAGCGGCAGAAGTTGGTGCCCCCGTTATTGAAATCCACACGGGGGGTTATGCTGATACTCATGGTGCGGCTCAGCAGGCAGAATTTGTACGAATTGTGAAGGGCGTTGAGGTTGGGGAAAAAGCGGGTTTGCAAGTGAATGCCGGTCACGGCTTGCATTATCACAATGTTGAGCCTATCGCTGCGCTGACTAACATTAAAGAATTGAACATTGGCCACGCTATTGTGGCCCGCGCCGTGTTCACCGGTTTGGCTGAGTCGGTTCGTGAAATTAAACGTCTGATGGACAAGGCCAGGCTTACTGCGCTACAGTCACAAAACGATGTTAACCCATATAATTCATGAATTATCCAGATTAAATGATTGCTGGTATCGGTACAGATATTGTTGAAATTCTGCGAATGCAACAGAGTCTTGAGCGATTGGGCGAGCGTTTCGCTAAGCGTATACTCTCAAGCGCTGAATTCACGGAGTTTAGTGCACTAAAAACGCAAAAAAATCATGCCAGGTTTCTCGCGAAACGATTTGCTGCTAAAGAAGCGGCTGTCAAAGCGCTCGGTACTGGTTTCAGTCAGGGTATATCCATGCAGCATATCAGCGTGA
>CALZHW010000141.1 GCA_945787125.1 uncultured Ectothiorhodospiraceae bacterium | reverse complement strand
GGCGATATGCGATTCGGCATTATCGAAGGCCAAATGAATTCTGATAAATTTATAACATACTTAAAAAAACTTGGTAAAGATGCAGGAAAACCAATCGTTGTGGTCGCTGATAATGCCTCATATCACAAATCAAAAAAGACACAAAAGTTTGCCGAAGAAAGTAAGGGTGAAGTTACTTTGGCGTATTGACCTCGTTACGCACCTGAACTGAATCCAGATGAACAAGTGTGGAATCATGCGAAAAGAATGCTCGGAAAACTATTTATTGGTAGCAAAGATGAAATGAAAAGACTGGCACTAAATGCACTACGTTCCATTCAAAAACGTAAAGCATTAGTGATTTCTTTTTTTCAACTCAAAGATATAAAATATGCCGCCACATAAAATATTATGAAAATACTTATGCAACGCTTAATAGGATTAGTGCAGTTTACTTGAAATACTTGATGGTATGGGTAAGAATGACAATAGGTATTACTTTATCCCAAGAGATAGTGATTCAAAAGTCCATCTTTTTATATTGAAGATGGAGGTTCGGGTGTAGTTTTACCCTCTAATCTAGCATCAAGCAATCGAGCCAGAAAATTTGCAAAGAGAATGTTGTTAGAAGCATGCAAGGAATATAAAATGAAAAAAATAATAGCTTTACTCGGATTGGTGAGTTTACCTGTATTTTCAGCACCGCCTATCTTGGATACTGACTTACTTGAGGCAGGAGAGAATATGCTGAGCGGTGGGTATCGTCACCTTGAACTTGACATGGAAGGTTATACGGACATAAGTGTTGGTGGCGAC
Organism: uncultured Ectothiorhodospiraceae bacterium; assembly: GCA_945787125.1. Taxonomy (GTDB): domain Bacteria; phylum Pseudomonadota; class Gammaproteobacteria; order S012-40; family S012-40; genus CALZHW01. The sequence goes on along the minus strand of CALZHW010000141.1, from coordinate 8,448 downwards.
ATAGATCAATCCGCATCAGATGATGAACTGTCCCTGGTATATGGGTATGGTTTTACTAAAAATCAAATGCTAACCCTGGAGATTCCCTATACATACCGAGGCCAGGGTAAAGCTTCCTTTAATTTTACCGATGGTTCAACAGTCAAAACAGAATCATCAACTGAAGGTCTGGGGGATTTATCAGTTGAGTATAAGTTCCTGCTGCCTACCACTGAATCTTATCGAATTGCAGCCTGGTTGGGAGCTACCATTCCAGTGGGAGATGATGACGCCGGCGATCCTGAAATTATTGAAAACGGCACGAAAACTCAATCACTGAAAAAAGGGGGCGCAGGCAGTGGTCGAACTGATTTTGAGCTTGGCTTGAGTTATTCAACACTCATAGGCAGCTCTACTCTCTTTTCTTCAGTAGCCTATAGAATTAATGGTTCAAAAACTGAAGAAGGTGACAAGGAAGAGCCGGGGGACGATGTATTTTTGAGGGTCGGAGTACTGCAGGCATTCGATGCAAAATCCAGCTTAGGTGCGGATCTGATTTATGGTTATACCAGGCAAGGCAAAGACGGGGACTCTGATATTTCAAGTAATTCGACATATGGTGCTAGTCTGGCGTATTTTTTCCATGCAACTAATAACTTTATTTTATCGCCACAGCTGGGCTATTTAAAAATGTCAAATCAGACACGTACAGATCGTACTGATAACGCTAAATTTAAATTATCAGATATAAAAGCGATATTTTTAAGTATTAATTTTAGAAAAACTTTTTAAATATTCAAGTACAGTTACATGATTTTTTTTAAACGCACAAGTTAGGGGGAAGCTTTTTAAAAAACATGGCTGAAGCCAACAGCCATGTTTCTTTGTTTATTTATATTGCGCAAACCAATATCAGCCGATGATATTTTTTCATCGCTTGAAGCGCTTTGAGTTTGAGTGCCATTAGCGAGTGTTTTCAAATAAGTCGCTGTCAGATACACATTTGTAGAATGCCACATGGCGTAACTCAAAGAAACACTAAGTTTTACTCCCCACCCATTTGATTTACCAGTAGACGTTTTGTTGCGAAGGATATGATCATCATAATCAGTAACTTTTAGCCAGGGTGAATACAAAGCAGCTATTGCTACCGCAGTCTTTGGAGTCATGTTGCGCGTTACATTTGCTGACGCAAACGGCATGCTTGCCCGGTAACGATAGGTAAGGTTTTTACCTTTGAGTACAACTGCCGGTATTTCTGGTGTAGAAGGGTAATGTTGTATAGTATCAAAAGCTTCAAACTGGTAGCGCTGGAATAGTATTCCGGCACCGATAAAAATCCTCCAGAGGGAAATATCTGCTACCTCAATTTTTTTCCGTAACTCTATTTGCAAATCCATAGCATTAAGTGATAATCGACTTTCGGAATAAATGTCCAGTGAGTCTCGCGGAAAAGCTCTAGGGTTTATTAGATAATAATTGAGCCCCCAGTCACTATCCTGCATTTCCCCTGAGTTTGAGGTAACATTCTTTGTTGCAGAGATTAATATTAGCCAGTCGTTTTTGAATGCCTGGTTAAACTGTAAATTCATAATCGGGGTATTTAATTGAAATCGAAGTTCACTCAGGGGAAAACGCACATTGCCTGACACACCGGGATCGAGAGTCAATTTCCCCCCAATCTGGTAAATGACTTCACCTCGTCTTTCTCCATATGAGGCATCCACATCAAGGGCATATACTGAAGAAGTTAGCAACGCACTCAGTAAAAACAAGTAGCTAATTGACTGGGTCAAACTTTTAATTAAACTTTTTTTGGAGTGCATACTTCAATATATATCATATATATGACATCTACAAAATATATATTTTAACTATGGTCTAAACCTTGGTGGCGGTATTACCGGGGATGCCGCAGCGGTGGATGATTTACACCTCATCGATCGCAGATTAATACTGGAGCTTAGTGCTAGCACAATTAGTAAATTGACTATAACCAATTATGGTAAGTGAGGCGTACTCTTCGCGTCCGTATCTTGTAGTTGCCAAGGGGTCAACAATTGTCTAAGCCATTCAATTAAGCTTTAGTCTTTATAGTCGATAATTCAAATACACTTACCCGGTAAAAGCCAGAGAAAATATCGTGGGTTTCTACCAGTTTAATCTCTTTATTCAATTGCTGTGCTTTTTGTTTTAAATTTGACAGCAAATCCTCGTGCCAAAAATCATCGAGAAAAGGCTCCAGGTAGGTAGTGATCCATCGTGTCAATGAAATCCGATATAACCAATGATTCTTGGGCAGAGGTCCATATTCGGTGATCACCAGACGACTACCATCTTGCATTATGCGTAATGTTTCAGAGAGAGCCCGCTGGCGTGCAGCATGTGGCATTTCATGAAATAAGAAAAAGATCAATACAGTGGCGAAGCTATTGTCGGCGAACATAAGCTGTTCAGCATTCATTCTGAGAAGTTTCAAACGATGCTTGTCTTCAGTAGATAATTTATCGCGGGTCGCCTCTAATTGAGCCGTTGCAACATCAACAAGTGTTAGCGACTCGCTGCCTAGTTGAGACAGCAGACTGGGCGTGAGTTTGCCGTAAACACAAGTGAGCTGTAATACGCGCCCCTTAGGTCGTTGTTCCAAGCAGGATAGTGTCTGTTTAAGCAGGCGGTTATATTGATTGAATAGAATTGCGTTGATGACTGGTTGGTGATCAAAAAACCATATGGCAGGACGCCACAGGTAGGCCCACCAATAGTGACGCGCAAGATAAGAAGGTGTTCCATCAAGAAATCGATGCCAGATAGGAAAGGTTCGTTTTTTCATAACGTTATATTACATGATTTTATTGGTTGGTGCCCGCTCGACAACGTGCAAAATCTCTTAACTCACAATCGTCATTCAACAATCGCAAAAGTGCCACCTTCTAGCACCCGTAGCGGCAATGCCTTACCGAGAGACGCCATGAATACGTCCCTGTAGGCTTGACGGCAGCATTCATGCTGCCAACACTCTCGCTAAGGCATTGCCACTGGGGACGCTGGTTATGGGGAATAGTTGAACTCCGATTGTGAGTCTTAATAAACTTTAAATTAATCCTGGATCACTCTTATTGCTGTTGATAGACATCATTAATTGCGAGAAATACTCCGTCAAATGACATTGCTATAGGTTTTCCATCATGGCTATTGGCTTGCAGATGTAGATGTGGCTCATTTGAGAACCCTGAATTACCAACTTCACCCAGTAACTGTCCTACCACAACCTGGTTACCGTTTGTAACCAATACACTGTTCTGTTTCAAATGGGCGAGCACAACGTTACTATTTTTACATCGGATGATAATATGATTTCCCGCCGGTTCTTGTTGGTTTATTTTGGATGGAACATTATCGGGAATGTTTGTTACTGCTTTCAGAACCTTGCCACTACAAGGGCTTTTTAGTTTTGTTCCGAAGATATTATATTGTTTGAGATTCTTGGGGAAAAGACTTACTGCTCTATTGCCGAATCGATTGAGTTTTACAATATCAATAGAATATTTTGCAAACGGCACGATGCTGTGGAAAGGATTTGTTAATGAATTGCTACCACCTTGTAATACGGTATAACTGCCGTGACTGAGTGGGAAATCAAGATTAACTGACGGGGTAGGGTAACTTCGGCCAGAAAAAGCCATTAAATTTAGCGCTACGCTACAAACAATCAGTAGAATTATGAAAATTAATTGTGGTTGGTGCAATTTAATCCTCAGCCATGGCTGGCTGCAGCGTTTTAGATAGGAAACACTGACTGAAACGCCTAATAAACCGAGCATGAAATACTTTAAATAATAACTAGAAAACGACCAAGCACCGACCTGAAAGAACAACAAAACGATGCCGCCTACTAACAAGGATTTGAGCAGCCATTCAAACTTTGATTTGTAGCGACTGAAAATCAACCACGTTATAAACAGCAGAGGCACCAATACTGTCGCTAAACCTAAAAACAAAATTGTCATATTGTTGTTGCCTTTTGCATTTACTTTCAAGGATATTAGCTTAACTGTAATACAGTTTATATTCTGAATAATCCTAGAATCCGCAGTTGGACGGCCGATAGTGTGCGTCATATTGTGTTGATTGGCCATACAAAGAAGATGTGCAATAGGTTGTAGTAACTCACCCAATAAGCGAATTCAACTATATTCCTTTCTCGCGGTCAACTGCGGAGTCTAGGATAATACAATGGCACTCAATTTGACCTATACTATAATAACTAAGTCAGGGAATGAATAATGGATACTCTTATCTCATTAAGAAGCATTTCAAAAACATATCATTTAGGTAAGACTATAGTGCCTGCTTTGCAGCAGGTTTCGCTTGATGTTGGTGCCAGTGAACTTGTTGCATTGAGTGGGCCATCCGGTAGTGGCAAAAGTACTTTATTAAATACCTGCGGTTTGATTGATACACCTGACGAGGGTGAATATACACTCGCTGGTGAATCTATGCTGTCGCGTACTAGTAAAGAGCTTACACTGGTGCGCCGCAATAAAATCGGATTTGTGTTCCAAAGTTTCAATCTTATACCGGTCATGACGGCCTATGAAAATATTGAATATCCGCTGATGTTAACTGGTATGCCTGAAACCGAACGAAAAAAACGTGTCAATGAAATACTGGAACAGGTTGATCTAACACAGCATCAACATCAATTGCCGGATCAACTATCCGGCGGTCAACGCCAACGCGTAGCGATGGCACGTGCGCTGGTAAAACAGCCTATGTTGGTAATTGCTGATGAACCCACTGCCAATCTAGATACTCAAACTGCAACAAACATCATCGATTTAATGAAAGAATTAGGCAGACGTTACGGCACCACTTTCCTAATTGCTACCCATGATCAACGCATGACCGAACGTTGTGATCGAAAGATTATCCTGATCGATGGCAAGATTAATACCAATGATATTCAATTGTCGAATAATGCTGAGTTGGAAATGAGGGGGAATGCCTGATGAAATGGCTTTTATTTGCGTTTAAAAATGTTTTACGTAATCGACGACGATCCTTAATAACCATCATCATTACCGCGATTGGTTCTTCTGCAATTTTAATTGGCGGTGGTTTTGCCCTGTTCACTTATGAGGGTTTAAAAGAAGGCGCCACTCAGGGCTCTGGTCACCTGGTGATTGCCCATAAAGAGTATTATTCCGGCGTAGAAGAAAATGCCATGCAATATGGCTTGTCCGACTGGCAAGATCTCAAGCAGCGTATGGAACAGGACGAGCATGTAAAGCGGGTCCTTCCTCGCATCCAACTATCCGGGTTAGTTTCTAATGGCGACAGGACAAACATATTTATAGCGCAAGCGGTTGATCCTGAAGGTGAAGCCAAAACCAGGGAAATTGTTGTCGATAAGGGTGAATGGCTATCATCAAAACAAGCGGAGAATGAAGACGCCCAGGTTTTGTTGGGAAAAGATTTGGCAAGAAATATGAAAGCCGACATTGGCACATCGCTTACCTTGTTGTCCACAACGGCAGACGGTGCATTAAACGGCATAGATGTGACAGTGCACGGTATATTCTCTACTGGTGTACCTGACATGGACGAACGTATGCTTTTTATTACGATTCCTACAGCTCAAGCATTAATGGATTCACAAAAAGTCAGTACTTTACACGCTTATTTAGACAATACTGATGGTACAGACATTGTGGCTGAAAAGTTTCATTTACAGTTCCCTGACAATGCGCTTAAGAAATGGGAGGAATTAGCTTTTTATTATGTTGGAGTGGTTAACCTTTATAACCGGTTGTTTGGTGTGCTGGGATTAATCATTATCATAATTGTTTTCTTTTCTGTTTCTAACACCATGTCTATGGTAGTGCGAGAGCGAACCCGTGAAATCGGCACCCTGGCGGCAATGGGTACCTTGCCACGGGAAATACTCCGAAACTTTGTGCTCGAGGCCTTAGTTATTGGAATAGTTGGTTCAGTAATTGGAATGGCAGTCGCCGGAGGCCTAATTGTTTTCCTTGAAAATGCAGGCATTATGATGCCACCGCCGCCAGGTCGTAATGTAGGTTATCCCTTGCTGGTTTATTTTTCTGGGCAGCTTTTTTTGATGACAACAATCATTCTAATTATGGTTTGTGTGATAAGCGCATTATTAGCGGCACGCAAAGGCATCCGTCAACCTATTGTGGAAGCACTGGCTCATGTTTAACAAACTCATGTTTAACAAAACACTGCTTTTCAGCTTAATCACCTGCTTTTCCTACTCTGTGAGTTTTGCTGACGACAACATAAAGTCTATTTTAAAAACGGCAGATGGTTACCGACAGCAAGGTGAAGAATTATTAATAAAGACCGAAGTGAATCTTTATGAAAATGACAAATTGGATAAACAGTCGCTTTATCATGTGTTTGTGAAATCTGGTCGCCGTTCTCTGGTCGTGTTTAAATCCGCAGGCGAACTTGGGCAAAAAGTCCTGATGCTGGATGATAAATTCTGGATATTTCTGCCCAACACCCGGCGCCCCATTCGCATAACTCCGATGCAAAAACTTCTGGGTGAGGCCTCGGTGGGTGATATCGCCACCTTAACTTGGAGTGAGGATTATGACGGCACTATTGTTGATCGCAATACCACAGAGCAAGGCATTAACAGTATCAAACTGGATTTAAACTCCACAAGAAAAGGCACAACTTATCATCGTATCGAATTGTTTTTGACCCAAAAGGATTATTTTCCGCTAAAAGCTAATTTGTATTTAAAATCCGGAAAATTGGCAAAAGAAGCGTACTATGAAAGCGGTACAATGAACGATCAACGTCGGGTTGTTGTAATGACGTTAGTTGATCGTATCAATAAGCATCAAAAAACCATAGTGAATTACCAAGGTATGGAGAATAAAACCATTGCTGATAAATTTTATAATCCGGCCTACTTAGTAAGAACCGACTTACCTGACTAGGTACGAAGTGTATGTATTTCAGACTTTTGATTTGGATGGCACTAATTCTAATTGGCTTTCCTGTCTTAGCTGACACGGCCATCGGTTATCGGTTGTCTGCAAATTCCTCACAAGCTAACGACACATCAATTTTTAATGTAACAGAAAGTAATGATGGTTTTTCACATAGACTGTTCAATGAACTCTATGCAAAACTGCAGTTTAAAGGCATTAATCTAGTCGCCACCTATAACGTGAATATTACCGATGAACATGATGTAGAAAAAGATAGTTTATTAAATGAAGTTTATTATGATTTCTCGGCGAAAGGTCTGGATTTCACCATAGGCAAAAAAGTCTTAAGCTGGGGCGTTGGTTATGGATATCGACCCTTAGACCTTATTCAACAAGAAAACCGGCGGGCATTGAACGCCTTGAATCTGGAAGGCGTAACCATGAGTAGTTCTGCATTCTATACAGGTAATACCGCCATCTCTTTACTTATCGCAAATCGCACACTGCTTGCTGAACGTAAATATCAAGATGAATTCGAAACGGGCATTAAAATATATTCCCTATATGACGATTGGGATTTACATGGTCTAGTACATTATTCTGAAACGTTTGGTGCGAGTCTGGGATTTGGTTTTGCAACTGTAGTTGGTGAAGGATTTGAACTGCACGCCTCATCGATCTATCGTTCGCGGTATCACAAGTACATCAACGGTTTAATTGAAACAAACGAGACGCTCGCACAGGCTGATCCGATATATGAGAAAAAATATTATGATTGTGTTAATGCAGTCCTGGGTTTTACCTGGACCTTTCAGTCGCGCATAAGCATCATTGGTGAAGCATGGCATGATTGCACTGCCCATACTCACGCTGAATGGGCCGCGATGCGGGATTTAACAAAACTACAACAGTCCTTACTCAGCAGCTTACTGCCACCTGAACAAAGTGCAACTGAAAACCAAATCCAGGGTAATCAACGCTATTTTAGTGGATCTAATTTATTGCAAAATAGTGTGTTTGCAAGACTCAGTTATGAAGGCGAAAAAACAGTTCCTTATATAGACCTGCTGGTCACTCCCGATGATGGCGGAATTGTAATCAGCGCTTCTGTCTCGCATGAAGCAAGACAAAATATTAGTTTATTCACAAGTGCGCGATATTTTACCGGTAGAAGCGGGTCTGCGTTTAAACAACTTAGTGATCAAGCCATTATTTATTTGGGATTTCGTGCTGAATTTGTTATGTAATAGGTTGAAAATATACTAACTAGTAGCATGTCCGAGAGAAAAGGTAGCAGTTTGATTTGGACTAGTTACTCAATAACTCAAGCCAGACCCCGTTTTTTTATCGAGGTGAAAATATGGAATATCAAAATATAGAGTAACTACTCAGCGTAATTTCAGCTTTTCAGATAAGTCCGTTACAAAATTCGGGTAACTTTCCATTAAAGAGTAATTCCAGCGCCAAGCTTGAACTCACACCTTGTTTACGACAAGTGGAT
>CALZHW010000140.1:8528-9263 GCA_945787125.1 uncultured Ectothiorhodospiraceae bacterium | reverse complement strand
ATTTTGGTGACGATTTGGCACTGGATGAAGAGACAACAACAGAAATCACCGATTTCATGGTCAACAATGCTGCGGAAAAAGGCCAGACAGAATCGGCCAACCATATAGCACGCACAGTTCCTTTAGATCAACAGCCACTGCGAATTACGGAAATAGAATATTGGAAGGAAAAACATCACGAAATAGAAAATGCTTACTGGAAGCTCGACAAAGTTAAGAGTAAGTCGAATTGTGAAGCCTGCCATCTTGATGCTAAAGAAGGCTGGTTTGAAGATTCTAATATGAGACTCCCTAAATTAGACTAATACGAGGAAAACCATGAAACAAATTTTTGTTTTTTTATTTTTAATGGCATTTTCAGTGGCTCTGAATGCCGCTGTTGTGGATAATATTTTACAAACCTATGAGTCTGAAGGAGCCAGCAATTTCAGTGCTCAACGTGGTGAAGCAATGTGGTTGAAAGATTTCCCAGACCCGAAAAAACCCGGGAAGGTAAGAAATTGCAGCACTTGTCACGGCAAAGATCTCAGCGCATCTGGCAAACACGCAAAAACGGGCAAGGTGATCGACCCCATCGCTCCTTCTGCTAATAAAGAACGATTGACTGATCCTAAACACATTGAAAAGTGGTTCAAACGTAATTGTAAGTGGGTGCTAGAACGAGAATGCAGCGCTCAAGAAAAAGGCGATTTTTTGACGTATTTACGCAATAAATAAGCAAGGGAGGATGCATAT
>CALZHW010000140.1:1607-8518 GCA_945787125.1 uncultured Ectothiorhodospiraceae bacterium | reverse complement strand
TGTAATAGGATTCAGCCATCCGACGTTAGCTAAAGAGATTTATTCCGCCAAGGTAAATGCATTACTAACGACACCATTGCCATTATTACAATCCGCTACCGTACTCAATGCAACAGGTGAATCCACATCATCGGTAGATACTGCTTTCAAGGAGCCCTGGTTTACCGCCAATAAGTGGCATCAGTATTTCGGGCTAGGCTCACTCGCACTAGCGACACTGACTGCCATTGTGCCAAAACCATCCGAAGATGATCCTGAAACAGGAATCCATCCTACATTAGCGAATAGCGCCGCTATTTTAGGCGGTGCTGCCGTTGCGAGTGGTTTAGTTTTTCATTACGAAGATTTGAGCTGGAAAAATTTTACTAAAAACCCCGATAACTGGCATGCCTTACTTGGAGCACTAGGCACGCTTGGTTATGTCGCTGCGATCGCTGATGCACCCGATGGTAATCATCCTACCTATGGCATAGTCGGTGCGGTAAGCATGCTAGCGGCGATAAAAATCACTTGGTAAATAATCAATACGATCAAGGAGCTTAACATGAACAAAATTAATCAGATAAGTAGTTTAGTAATTTGTACAGTTTTAATGACGCCCTATTCATATGCATCAGATGGTTTTTTTGACTGGATGTCTAGTACAAAGCGGATGAAAGGCATCGAGGCAATTGACGACAAGGTTTACAACGAAGAATGCGGTGCATGTCATTTTGCTTACCAACCCGGATTGCTGCCACAAGCATCATGGAAAAAGCTGATTGACCCTAAAGCATTGGAAGATCATTTTGGTGACAATGCCGAACTCGATGCAGAGACACACAAGCATATTGAAACTATCTTATTAGATAAAGCAGCAGATAAATCCCACTATAAACGCTCGCGTAAGATCATGGCTTCTTTAGATAAAGATAGTGCCCCCCTACGTATAAGCGAAATACCTTATATTATAGAAAAACATGACGAATTGAGCAGCAAACACATTAAAGACAACCCGCAGGTAAAATCATTAAGCGCTTGTGCAAAATGCCATCAAAATGCCGAGCAAGGAGAGTTTGATGAAGATAATGTTAGAATTCCCGGGTTTAAACAATGGGATGATTAGCTCTCGCCCCTCGCCTACATCCGTGTAGGTGAGGATAATATCATCTCGTTTATTCTATCAGAGAGACAGGAAGACAGGATTTAAATTGGCTGAATACCATATTTGTCCGATAACAACGCCAACACACTTTGCTGATCACCCTGAAACAATAATCTATCCTTTTTGCGACCAATCTGATAGTCGTACATGGGATCATAATAATCCATCAATAGACTTCTTATCCAGATTTTGTGGTGTATTTTTTCATCAGAATCCAGATGTTTATTGATGGCATCAGCCATAATTTCTTTCAGATTTTTGTACCGTAAACCACCCAGACGTCGTTGAATTTTATCCAACGAATATTGTAAATTTTCCGCCCAGATATCAATGCCCACAATGTCACCAAATATGCGTTGATATTCTGCTAACGCGTCTATGATGTATTCGTTAAAAATAATGTCAATGCGTTCATCAATGCTAGCTTCGAGCATGACAACTGGCGATTGTCTCATGCGATTAAAAAGACAATCCGGAATGCGTCGCGAACCAATATTGCTGCTTTCATCTTCTATCACGATATTACTCACGTTGTTATTTCGGTGCTTTAACAGCGCGATAGATAACTCGTTTTCGATATCAATCTGGCTAGGTTGCGGTTCTGCGTGTTTGCCAAAAACTGAACCGCGATGCCAATAGAGTTTTTCTAGATCAATTTGTTGTTTAATACGGTTGAGTAATAACGTTTTGCCAATACCAGTACGCCCGCTAAGAATCACCGGCTGAATTTCATTAACAGAAACTTCCAGTTCGTTAATTAGAAAACGACGTAAGGCTTTATATCCACCTTTAACGCGCGGATAAATCACGCCAGTATTTTCATAAAGCCATTGCTGACTAATGCGGGAACGTAAACCACCGCGAAAACAATACAATGCACCGTGTGGATTTCGTTTGACAAATTCAGCCCAGGCAGCAACTCTGGCATCTTTAAGATTACCATTCACCAACTGATGACCCAGCTCTATTGCTTTACCCTGCCCCTGCTCTTTATAGCGCAAACCAATCTGTTGTCGCTCGTCATCATTGATCAAAGGCAAATTAGCCGCACGAGGAAAAGCACCCAGCTGAAATTCCACCGGAGCTCGCACATCAAGCAGCGGTTTTTCTTCCAGAAAAAGGCGCTGATAATCGTCTGTTTGTGGTAAATCCATAATACGTTACTAAATCACTTCAATAAGATACGATTGCCCCGGCATGCGCAGTTCACCTATGGCCTTAAGTTGAAAACCTTCTGCTTGTGCGGTGTGTAAAAAATCTTCTTCACCTTCTGGCGCAACCGCAACCAACAAACCACCCGAAGTTTGCGGGTCGCAGAGTATTGATCGCTGCAAATCGGACATGGGCGCAAGCTTGTGGCCATAACTTTCAAAATTGCGTTGTGCACCACCGGGCGAACACCCCTGCGCTAAATAATGTTCAACTTCAGCCAGTTTAGGCACTGCCTGATAATCAAGCACTGCAGATAAATTACTGCCTTCACAGATTTCCGTTAAATGCCCCAGCAAACCAAAACCTGTTACATCGGTCATTGCTTTAACCGCCGGCAGCTTGGCAAATACTTGTCCAACAGAATTTAATTGGCACATGGTGTCAGGTGCAATCCGTACATGCTCCGGTTTCAATAATTTTTTCTTTTCTGCGGTGGTTAAAATACCAATGCCAAGTGGTTTGGTTAAATATAGCTTGCAGCCAGCTTCGGCCTGGCTATTTCGCTTTAAATGCTGATTATCTACTTGGCCTGTCACTGCAAGCCCAAAGATAGGTTCCGGTGCATCAATCGAATGCCCACCGGCCAATGGAATTCCCGCCTTTTGGCAAACATGCCGCCCACCATCAATCACTCTACCCGCCACTTCGGCACTGAGCTTATCGATGGGCCAGGCAAAAATAGCAATCGCCATCAATGGCGTGCCACCCATGGCGTAAATATCACTAATGGCATTGGTTGCCGAAATTTGTCCAAATTCGAACGGATCATCAACGATCGGCATAAAAAAATCTGTGGTACTCACTACAGAAGTGCCATTGCCCAAATCATAAACAGCCGCATCATCTTTAGTATCGTTACCCACTAATAATCGAGGATCAGGTGCGACAGTAAACTGTGTTTTCAATATATCTTCAAGCAACTGTGGCGCAATTTTGCAACCACAGCCCGCACCATGACTGTATTCCGTCATACGGATCTTTTGTTCCTCTAAGTCCATCAATTCCATGGATATTTGCCTAGGAGCTATAAAGACTTCAGTATACTCTGATTTCAACAGTTTGTGATTTTTTGCTATTGATACTTCAATCAAAAATTGATTGGACGGAACGCTATCACCTTTATTTAACAAGGAAAACTTGTTGACAACGACGTAAATACGTATATAATTTATCCTGCTTGAAAGTAAGTTTATATTTATGTTCGCCCATTTCGATCTCTTGTATTAGTTCTCGTCCTGTTCTTCCATAAGTAATAGCAACACTTCTAGCCCAACGGCCTTATTAAAGGCTTTAATTACTCATGAAAAGATAGGATTATAATTATGTCTACAACTACCGGTACTGTTAAATGGTTTAACGAAGCTAAAGGTTTCGGCTTTATCGAACAAGAATCTGGCCCCGATGTATTTGCTCATTTCAGTGCTATTTCTGGCGGCGGTTTCAAAACCCTGACTGAAGGCCAAAGAGTTGAATTCACTGTGACTTCAGGCCAAAAAGGCCCTCAAGCAGAGAACATTGTAGCGCTCTAAATTATTAGATAGCGTTACGGCCTGCAATAAACCTGTAATTAACAGGCGCAGGCCATTCTCTTACTCCCCAGGAGTTTGAGAGTAAAAAGGGTGAGACCTATCGGTCTTGCCCTTTTTTATTATATCCACTTCAACACTGATTTATCTAGGTCCAAGCCTAGCTGTATGAATTTACAACAAACAACTTCCCACCCAGAGAACAAAGGACAAACACTTTGAGCAACACCGCCTTTTCATCCCTTAAACTGCATCCCGCCTTACTTGAGAATCTTACTTCGCTTGGTTATCAGTCAATGACGCCGATACAAGAACAGAGTCTGCCGCCCATTCTAGCGGGCCAAGACGTTATTGCTCAAGGAAAAACCGGTTCAGGCAAAACTGCAGCATTCAGTCTTGGTTTGTTGCAAAAGCTTGATGTGAAACATTTTTACATCCAATCCCTGGTACTTTGCCCCACACGCGAACTGGCAGATCAGGTCGCCAAAGAGATTCGCAAACTCGCTCGTACTATTCACAATATAAAAGTACTTAGCCTGTGTGGTGGCATGCCGTTCGGCCCTCAGGTTGGCTCGCTGGAACACGGCGCGCATATTATTGTAGGCACACCAGGGCGAATTGAAGAACACGTACGCAAAGGCACACTCAATTTTGATAGTTTAAACACCCTGGTACTTGACGAAGCTGATCGTATGCTTGACATGGGTTTTCAGCCGGCACTGGATGCCATTGTTGAATCAATACCCAATAAACGTCAGACGTTATTATTTAGCGCAACTTTCCCTGAGCAGATTCAAGCGATTGCTAAACGCGTCATGAACCACCCGGTAATGGCACAAGTCACCTCGACCCATGATAACAGCAGTATTCAACAACTTTTTTACCCGCTCGATGATAAAACACCGCGCATTACTGCGCTGCGCTTGCTACTATTAAATTTTCGGCCAGATTCCAGCGTCGTCTTTTGCAACACTAAACGTACAACCCAGGAAGTAGCGGACGAGCTGATTAGCCTTGGCTTCAGTGCACTGGCATTACATGGTGACCTGGAACAAAGAGAGCGCGATCAAACTTTGATTCAGTTTGTCAATAAAAGCATATCAATCCTCGTCGCCACCGATGTAGCTGCACGCGGCCTGGACATTGAATCACTAGACGCCGTTATCAATTACGAAATCGCTCACGACCCGGAGATTCATGTTCATCGCATCGGCCGTACCGGACGCGCTGGCAGTAAAGGTATTGCCTGCACGTTATTCACTGAAAATGAAAGCTTTAAAGTCAGCCGACTGGCAGACTATCTTGATCAATCTATTGAAGCCGAGGCATTGCCAGCACTGAGTTTATTGAAAACACACTTCGATAAACCGGCCATGGCAACCTTGCAAATTGATGGTGGCAAAAAACAAAAAGTCAGAGCCGGTGATATTTTAGGTGCGCTCACCGGAGAATACGGCATCGAGGGAAAACAAGTTGGCAAAATACAAATATTCGATAACCGCGCTTTTGTCGCCGTTCGTCGAGACGCCACTAAGACTGCACTAAAAAAACTGACTGAAGGGAAATTAAAGGGTCGTTCGTTTCGTGTCAGGATGATATAACTTTAAAACTCACAATCGGAGTTCAAAGTTCCAAAAGTGCCACCTTCCAGCACCCGTAGCGGCAAGGCCTTCCCGAGAGACGCTGTGAATACGTCCCTGTAGGCTTGCTGGCAGCATCCCTGCTGGCCAACGTTCTCTACTCTTTATAAGACACTGCCTTGCCACTACGAGTGCTGATTACGGTAAATAGTTTGAACTCCGATCGTGAGTTTAAAAAAACCACCTTATTCTAAAATTATTGCATCAATTCAGCGGGCTGCCATCGAGCATATTTTTCCATCACATCACTAAATAATTTTTCTGCCAATAATTTATCTAACCAAGCGTGCAAATTTTTATATTGCGATTGATCAAACCACGCTTTATCTACATAAGCGAACTGCCGAATAAAAGGCAGTAATGCCATATCCGCCAATGAAATTGTATTGCCTGTCAGATATTGATTGTTCTTCAGTTTATCTTCCAGCAGCTGCAAAAAATTTTTCGCCTGCTGGCGATAGCTCTCCGCTGACTCTTCAGGAAAACGATCTGCATATTTATAGTGATCAAGATGTAACTTAAATTCACTATCATTAACATCAATAAGAGAATTTACTTCTTCCTGCGTTGCTGATCTTGGCGATAACCAGTTTTGTGGATCATGCTGATTCAATGCCCACAGCACGATATCCCGGCTTTCATCAATCACACTACCATCAGGCAGAACCAATACAGGTACCGTGCCTTTAGGCGAGCAATCCAGTAACGCTTTGGGTTTATCCGCTAACAATACTTCGCGCAGCTCAACTTGGATGCCGCTTATTTTAATCGCAAGCCTTGCACGAATTGCATAGGGACAACGTCGAAAAGAATAGAGAATGGGTAACTTTGTCATAGCTTTAATTCATTAAATCATTTTAAGCAGTGCATGGGAATACACCTCAATTTCGATAATTTAGCATTCACAGCCACCGTAGGGCTCTAGTTAGCTGAATTCAATTGCCAGTAATAATACATCAATGGCATTTCTACATGTTTTACAAGTGCTTCTGCACGACGGGTTAAAGCATTGCCGTCAAACAGCGATGGGCTTTTACCACAAAATATAATCCAATTCCCGTTAATAACATTGCAGACACGAATATCAGAATATAATGTTAGGATAGTTTGCATTAACGGTAAATCAGGCTCCGGCATAGAATGAAAATTTAATACCAACCAACCATTTTTCTTTAGTGCTTTGTAACATCGTTTAATAAAGCCCTGCTGATTCTGCAATTCGGACATGCCTTCTGCTTCATATAAATCACTAAAAATTAGATCGGTACTAGCCGATTTCGCTTTTAATAAATATTGTTGTGCATCACCCTGATGAACGTTTAACTGGGATATTCGTGGTAGATTAAACCATTCGTAAGCTACATCGATAATAGCCTGGCGTAGTTCTAC
>CALZHW010000140.1:0-1597 GCA_945787125.1 uncultured Ectothiorhodospiraceae bacterium | reverse complement strand
CGATTGTCATTTCTTTATAATAGTGGCTTAAACAGTGGGCCAAACTCCCTCCTCCAAGCCCTAACAGTGTGAGATGCTTGGCGTCAACAAAGATTAACGCAAGCAACATAACCTGGGTGTATTCGTGCGCAAGGTAATATGGTTTGTCCATATACACACTGCTTTGCTCCATGCCGGAATCAAAACTAAGCACACGTTTGCCACCACGCTGGGTGACTAAAATGATTCCCATATCATCTTCGATGCGGTAAATTTCCTTACCCATTAGGGTACCCGTGCAAATACGTGAGCTATGTTGTATGGGTTTCAATCTATTATCTCTATTACAGGGTTATTGTAACTAACACAATACCGCAGACACGATAAAAAGCAACCAGCCCATCGTTGGGTGCGTTTTACGTATTCAACAGGATTTCAATTAGGCAAAAAATCCATGTAGATACCAGCGGGCTTTTTGGTTTAGATCACGATAAACCCATAAGCGTCGGTTATCGACATCCCGTGCGATGTAATAATCCCGACAGATTTCCTGGTGTTCCCACCAGCCGGATTGAATACGTTCTGGCCCTTGCAAGCATTGTAACTGCCCACGGAAACACGGCACGCCATTGCTCATGTATAACGCGGTAGGGTTTCGCAGTAACCAGCTCGGACGCATCAGGTTAGCCTCTTGGGAACAGCCATTGAGTGCCGCCTGAAAACACCAGGCATATTCTGGTCGGTGATCATCGACTATGTCTAAGAACCGAATAGCATCCAGGCCTAAGCGGTTTTGCAGTTGCTCCAATAAGACTTCCCACTCCGGGTCATTATAGTTTTTTTCCTCGGCCAGCACATGTGCTGCAAACAACGATTTTCCTTGCACATCGAGAGAAACAACCTCTTTCACACTTAAGCGCAAGGCTGTTACTTTTGCCGGTAAATGCGTTTTATCCAACCGCTGTTGTAACAAGTCATAAATGTGTTGATAATTGCGGGTACTCTGCCGCATACCTAACACGACATGACTTGCCGGATGATCAAAATGGTATACGCGCAGCAACAAGCGATTCAAACCTGCATCTTGCTGCTGTAAGAATGTTGTCAGACGTTTCAACAATAACTCTGCCGAAAATAAGATGATTTCTTTAGCAGAAGTTTCCGCCGGCAACTCTGTACTTTCATCGAAACATAAACTCACCTCGTATAGGGGGCGGATATCAGGGTGACTGCCCAATAACTGGTCCAGATGTTTCAGTAAACGCTGACCAAAGCGCCGCGCCAAGGCATCACGCGGTAAACGCCACAAATCTTGAAATTTACGAATACCGATATTGCTGAGTTTGTTTAATAGTTTATCATCGTCAATTAACAAGCATTCCAATGGCAAAGGCGCTAACATTGAACGTAAATCATCGATATCCTGAATGATGACTTGTGAACCATATTGCGCCAGCATTTGACTCGCCAAAGGCGTTGGCGTTACGACCAGCTGTGTCTGATAGGACCATTGATCTTGCAAGGTATGCTGAATTTTTTCCAATAAAAACTCCAGCCCACCGAACAACTGCAGACTGCCTTTAACTTCCAACAATAAAACCTGCGGCGGCATAATACT
>CALZHW010000139.1 GCA_945787125.1 uncultured Ectothiorhodospiraceae bacterium | reverse complement strand
TATCAGGTTGCGTGCTCAATTCATTTACAGGCGAATCATTAGGTATTTCGTTAGTCGAACGTTGCGCAACGATCTCTATTGTCGAAGCTTTCACAGCAATTGTTTTAGCAAGGCGATTATTAACATTTGGACCTGCATCCGTCTCGTTGCCAGTGACATTGGCAGTGACATTATAATCGCCTTGGTTCACATCGGTCATATCGATGATCAGACTTTTTTTAGCACTTGCCGCCAATGAAGCTAACATACAGGTCATCACCGAGCTTTTTGGCGTTCCCTGACAATCTGCGCCAATAGAATCTAAATTTGAAATTTGCAGTTGCGCATCTAAGTCTATATCAAAACTAACATCAGTAGCATCGTCCGGGCCATGGTTAACAACTTCGATTATGAGCGGCTCAGACACCGCTCGGGCAAGACTGCGCCCGCTGGGCTTAACACTGGCGGTAGTATCAACGGGGGGGATAATCTCAATACTTAAGTCTGCCGTTTGTACCTGGAGGCCAACGGGTGTCAACATAAATGCTCTAAAATCACCTGCGAAGCCCGTGGCAATACCGACAATGACGCCGTTATCATTAATATCCGTTGCACCTTCTAACTTCAAGGAAGTCGAGCCCTGAATTAACTTATTCAAATCAAAGGCAACATTATCGTTATTATCCCACAACAATGCCACTCGATCCTTCAAATCATTTAAACGCCCTCCAACAACCTGACCCACATTATTAATGCCGATCGCCCAGCTAGCCCCACCGATATCTGAGCCAAGGGGCTGCATACTACTTTCGGCGCTATCCCATCGGTACGCTTGGCTACGAAAACTACGGGGAGCATCACTGCCATCAACAGAAATAGTCATTCCTCCGACAACTTTATTCTGATTATTGATCTGTGACACCCAACTTTGTTTGACGGCACTATTAACATCCTGGAGCTTTACAACTTCTGCCGTATTCCAGACAAAAGCCTGACTGGAGCCATCAAATAGCGTACCGCTTACCCAACCGGATTCGTTAATATCGTCGGCCCCGCTCGCAACATCAGCCTCAACTATCCGCATCATAGTATTAGCAGACCACATGAAAGCGCGATATACGCCATTAACATCGTTACTTTTGCCGACCACAACGCCGCTATTATTGATACTATGGGGAATACTCTCGTTACCGCCTAGCGTACCTAAGTCAACTGTGCTAGTGAAATCGCTATTCCACAACCTGGCTTGTTTAGGTCCGTTATTTTCTTGAACAAAGCCAACGCTTTGTGACAAATCATTAACGCCAAGTAAGCTGCGCGCACCCGTGCCAGCATCACTACCCGATGACACCCATGATGAGGCCCATAAATTATTATCACCACGACTCCAGGCAAAATCAGATGCGCGGTTACTGTCTGGGTCAGAAGCAACAATTTGTTCAGCTAGATTGATTTTAATCCGGAGAGATTGTGCTTCTATCGCAGTAATATTCAACGGGCCAATATCGACCAAATCATATAAGTCGGCAGCCGTAGAAGTATGGTTAAATTGCTGAGACAAAACAATTACAAGTGAAATAAAAAAAGTGCTTTTAAGATGCATGTTTGCCATCCATTAATAATCTAAATAATCCCGATAACGTTTATTTTGCTTTATAAAGCAGCACTTACGCTATTCAGACAAACCCGCGTAATCAAGACTTAAAGCAAAAAATAGGTCAAACAAGAATGTAACGTTGAGAGTTTATCGTTTATATTTGGTTTTAGTTACAGTTTCACTTAACAATAACGCAAAAACACTGCAAACAAAAACTTTATCGTGCATGCACTTTCTGAGGCATCAATCTCACTTTACCCGTGTAAATAAGGAAGATGCTGTCACATACAGAAGCGAGTCACTTATCGGTAATATAATAGTATAAATCTCCAACGATAGACAGTCTGAGGCGCAAAAGCACCAAACTGGCACTGCTGCTTAGCCGGGCGCGATATTCTTGCCCCTAAGTCAGGATTCAAGGAATATTACTAGCAAAAAAATTTTCTTCAATCGTTTAAATATTCCGCGATAAACAAGAGGTTTTTACCTGTATTAACAATGACTAACCACTTATCATTATCGGCAAGAACTCGCGCATCACCCTGCACAATCTTCGGCCTGCCATAGATAGTTGCCGGTAAAATCCAGGTCATATCGCTCATGTCATCCGGATGTTTCGCTTCGAATTGACTGCTGCCATTTAAATGCTTTTTCACGGTCCAGGTGACCTTCAATCGGCGAGCCTGAAAGCTGGCCAGGTCGGACATGGTATACCAGGCAAACCGACCTTGATTAATATAGTGATTGGTTTTTTCAATAAAACCCGCAGTTACCGCAGGATATAACATAGCGCCTGGGGGATGAAAATAAATCAGCCGACTACTTTGATTGCGCCAATTGAATTCAATCAGCTTGGACAGCCATTGTGAGACTTCAGCGGCGCTAATCTTGTTAACAAAAAACTCCTCAATGGTTGCGTATTTACCATATGTAGTAACAGGGAACGCCCATAACCCAGGGTTGCGTAGCTGTCCATCTCGATAATTTCGAGTGACCGATAAACCTGCATGACCCACAAAATAATACGCCAAAAAACCATTTTTCTCTAACCAGTCAATCGACCATTGCGGGTTATTGCCCGAAGGGGCTGAATATTCGAAAATGGGCTGAGCGCTGACTTGCTCAAGTGCAGATTTATTTAATTCAAGCAATGGTTGAATCTCAGCCTGATTATCGTCACTGGCATTAGTGGCAAAATAATTATGGATCCAACCACCGTGACTGCCAAGTGCATGGCCTTTTTCAAGAAAGTAATTAATCCATTTTTGTGTGATTTTGCTTTTTGTGACATTGAGCCCTGTCTTGTCACCAAAAGAATCCGTATCGGGTCCTGCCGTAATATGAATAGAATACGGCCCGGAATCCCAGATTTTCAAAGCATCCAACTTTTCCATTGCTGCTAAGGCACCTGCAGAATCAAGATGCCAATTGAGAACCATTCCGCCGACGGCTTTCGGGTGAGTGGCCAGGCGAGGCAACTGCGCAAGATCTGTCGCGAAATAATTAATAAACCCGTGCATAAATACCCCGTCGGTATCACCCTTCAGGCGACTCAAGGGTAAATTTACAAATAAAACCTTGCCCGAGCCAAAAGCATTTACACCTGCCACTAAGCCGTTTGATGGTGACGCCAATAATACTTCGCCCATATATTTTCCACGTGTAATAAAACTCGGATAATCCAACCGCCCATAGGAATATCCTGTCACCACGTGTAAATCATTAGACGGATGATTTTGTTGCTTATTGAAAACAGTGGTAGACGCATTTTTTTTTGCGGCGTCATTAATGGATATTGCCCGCAAGGAGAATAAATCCATCAAAACCCCACCTGGAGGATCCAGATAAGGCATAGATTTACCGGGTGGTATTTGCAACTGCCACAGGACTTCCTCAGTTCCCACTACGATGTCAGTTGCGAGCATTTTATCTTGCATCGCTTTATGCAAAGCATAATCAACCCCGACAAGCTGACTAAGACGGGATTTTGGAATACTGTAGAATTTACCCTCAGTGAATGTACCTGCGTCATAGGTCAGCATGAGCTTACCGCCTGCAGAAACATATTTTTTAATAGTGATAAGCAATGTATCACTAATCACCTGATGTGTGTGATCTGGCAGAATAATACCGGGGATATCTTGCCTCTTACTGCCCAACGCCACAAACTCAGCGTCCGTCATAATACTTAAGGCAAAACCCTCTTCCTGTGCTGCATCCACCCATGCAGATATTCGTGCATCCAGCAATAAGACCTCATTATCATCTGGAATCAATAATACCAATGAATTTGGCCCTGCCATCTCTTTGGTGCATCCCGTTAATGCGCTGCTTACAAGCAATAATACACACACGAAACCCCACGAGATAAAGATTCTATAGAATTTATTTCGATTTATAATTACTCTCACCCCAAGAACACTTTACCTGCAAAAAAACTAAAAGCTTCCATCGTAAATCAGCAAGCTGAGCTTCATCAAATCCGCTACTTTCTCATCCGTTTAATGATCATTACTAGCTCATCAATCGAGCTATTATCGCCAAGACGAACAGCATTACTGACACAATGTTTCGCATGATCTTCAAGCAGATTCAGTGAGACTGCATCCAACGCTGAGCGCAAAGCGGTAATTTGTGTAAGTATGTCAATACAGTATCGATCGTCTTCAATCATATTCGCGACCCCGCGCACCTGACCTTCGATCCGTTTCAAACGGCTCAATAATTTTTTTTTGTGCGGCTGAACAACCTGCTTTTCAGCAGAGCCTTGCGCTTTATTTGTCAATGACATCGAAACCTGCGTCCTCTATCGCTTGTCGAAATGCATCGACCTGAACTTTATCTGAATCAAATTCAATTTTCGCCTCGGCAGGCTGCAAGGTAACCTTAACAGAACTCACACCCTCAACCGCTTCAAGCACGGTTGTCACGCTGCTCACACAACCATCGCAACTCATACCTGCTATTTTCAATACACGTGTTTGCACGGCTAACCCTCCATTATTTGCAAATAAAAATCATTTCGCTTGCCATTTTTTTAACAATAACGAATTCGTCACGACTGACACTGACGACATCGCCATAGCCGCACCCGCAATGACTGGATTCAATAATCCAATGGCCGCCAATGGAATGCCCAGCGTATTATAAATAAAAGCGAAAAATAAATTTTGCCGGATTTTTTTCAAGGTAGCACGTGATAAACTGATCGCATCTGCCACCCCATTGAGATCATTACGCATCAAGGTAATATCCGCGGCCTCAATCGCCACGTCCGAGCCTGCCCCCAGGGCAAAACTCACATCAGCCGCAGCCAGCGCCGGTGCGTCATTAATCCCGTCACCGACCATTCCAACATGTTGCTTGCCTGCACGATATTGATTAACGGCATCCGCTTTGTCTTGCGGTTTGACGTTCGCCTTAAATTGAACAATGCCTGCCTCACGCGCAACCGCGGCGGCCGTTTGCTCATTATCACCAGTCAGCATGATCAACTCCAAACCCATGGCCTGTAAACGTTGCACCGCGGCGCGCGATGACAGCCTCAACTGATCCGCAATGGCAATCAAACCTATGCAGGTTTGTTTGTCAGATAATACAACCACCGTTTTAGCTTGCGCTTGAAGTTCTTGCAATTGAGGCAAATTAATCTTTATACCACGCTGCCCGACCGCCACTGGAGAACCAAGCCAATATTGCGTCTCTGCCACAAAGCCGGAAACACCTACTCCTGTGGTCGCGTGAAAATCCTCTAAGCGCTCGAGCGGAATACTATTCGCTGCCGCATAGTCAATGATCGCTTGTCCTAACGGATGCTCGGACCCTTGTTCTAGTGTGGCAGCAATTGTCAGTAATTTATTTTCTGTCATGATGCCTGTGGATATGATGTCAGTGACTTTAGGTTTGCCTTCCGTGAGCGTGCCTGTTTTATCAATAATGAGTGTCGTAATATGCTCAGCCTGCTCTAGCGCCGCTGCATTTTTCACGAGTATACCTGCTTGCGCACCGCGACCAGTGCCAACCATAATCGCGGTTGGCGTCGCCAATCCCAATGCACACGGGCAGGCAATTACCAAGACAGCCACTGCATTAATCAAGGCGTCAGAGAAAGCATCAGTCAAGCCCCAGGTGACAAACAAGGTAAGCACACTAATAACA
This sequence comes from uncultured Ectothiorhodospiraceae bacterium, assembly GCA_945787125.1. Lineage (GTDB taxonomy): Bacteria > Pseudomonadota > Gammaproteobacteria > S012-40 > S012-40 > CALZHW01. Next base: position 3,539 of record CALZHW010000139.1, on the reverse strand, counting down.
ACGACAACTGGCACAAACACCGCTGCAATCCGATCCGCTAGACGCTGGATGGGTGCCTTAGAACCTTGCGCCTGCTCAACCAGGCGAATGATCATCGCTAGTTGCGTTTGACTGCCCACACCCGTCGCTTTACATTGCAGCTGCCCTTGTTGATTCATTGTCCCGGCAAACACATTATCACCTGACATTTTCCCGACCGGCATACTTTCACCCGTCAACAAAGATTCATCGAGGTTTGAAGAGCCTTGCTGAACAACACCATCAACCGGCACGCTTTCACCCGCACGCACAACAAATACTTCACCGAGCTGCAATTCATCGATCCTGACTTCGATTATCTCTCCCTGGCGGATCACGCGTGCTGTTTTGGGTTGTAATTTTATCAATGCCTGAATTGCCGCGGACGTTTTATGCTTGGCGCGCGACTCTAGTAACTTGCCGAGCAGCACTAATGTGATAATCGCCGCACTTGCTTCAAAATAAACATGCTGCTGCAAATCAAATACAGTGACAACTGCACTGAACAGATACGCCATGGAGGTACCCAACGCGACCAAAACATCCATGTTTGCACCACCACTACGCAAAGCATTCCAGGCACCAACATAAAATCGCTTACCTATCCAAAACTGAATCGGTGTAGCAATCATCATTTGCAACCAAGGCGGCAACCACTCATGATTTGCGCCAACTAGCATAGCAATCATTTGCAATAAAAATGGCGCCGTTAAAACCGCAGCAATAATAAATAGATGAAGCTCTTTTTTCGCTAAATTTTGTTTTTTCTCTGCTTCAGCCGTTCGAGTAGAATCCTCCCGCACGTGCGCCTGATAACCCGCACGTTTAACCGCCTGAATAAGCTCACTCAACGGCATTGAGGGTGGGAATGAAACCATTGCTTCTTCAGTGGCAAAATTCACCTGAGCCGTAACATTTGGCAAACGGTTTAACACTTTTTCAATGCGCATCGCACAAGCCGCACATGTCATACCCTCAAGCGCTAAATGCACCTGTTGCATCGGCACCGAGAAACCCGCTTTTTCAATGCTTAGAGTAAATTGATCTGTATTGGCTAACGCGGGATTAAACTCGATGTGCGCAGACTCAGAGGCAAAGTTAACCACTGCTTGGGCACCCTGCACTCGATTCAGCACTTTCTCCAGGCGCACAGCACAAGCGGCACACGTCATACCCTCAACCGGTAAATCCAATGCATGTTTAATCTGTGTATCCATGTCACAAGAGTATACCCCTGCAGGGTATTTATCAAGCAAGCTTGCCCATCGAATAGTAGATACCCCCTGCAATTGTCACCAAACTTAAGTTTTAGAAGTTAGACGCCAACTGGGGTAAAATAGTATCAACAAATGTCACTCACCGCGTAACTCAGGAATTTATATGACAGATAGAGCCAAAATCATCTATACACTAACAGACGAAGCACCTGCTTTAGCCACTTACTCCTTCCTGCCCATCGTTGAGGCGTTTGCCGGTGCAGCGGACGTGTCCGTTGAGTCTCGAGACATCTCTTTGTCTGGACGAATTATTGCCAATTTCCCTGATTATCTCAGTGCAGAGCAGCGCCTAAGTGACGCCTTAAGCGAACTCGGCGAGCTGGCCAAAAAACCTGAGGCGAACATCATCAAACTGCCTAATATTAGCGCTTCCATCCCGCAATTGCTCGCCGTGATTACCGAGCTTCAGGCGCATGGCTATTCGGTGCCGGATTATCCTGCAGAGCCGAAAAATGAAGAAGAAAAAGCGATCAAAGCCAGCTACGCTAAAGTGATAGGTAGCGCAGTAAACCCCGTATTGCGTGAAGGCAACTCTGACCGTCGCGCACCGGCTTCGGTCAAAAATTACACGAAACAGCATCCTCACTTCATGGGCGCCTGGTCTGCGGACAGCAAGTCTCACGTTGCCCATATGTCGAATGGAGATTTTTACGGGTCAGAAAAATCCATGACAATGGTGCATACCACAGAATTTAGAATCGAATTTGTCGCTGATGATGGTTCGATCAATGAGCTAAAATCCCTTGCGCCACTGCTGGCCGGCGAGATAATCGATACAGCGGTCATGAGTCAAAAGGCACTGAAAACTTTTCTGGCCGATGCCATAGGCGAGGCAAAAAAACAGAAGTTATTATTTTCGTTACATATGAAAGCGACCATGATGAAGGTTTCTGACCCGATTATCTTTGGCACCGCTGTCACTGTCTTCTTTCAAGAAGTGTTTGATAAATATGCTGACACCTTTACTGAGCTAGGTATCAATCCCAACAACGGCCTGGGCGATGTTTATAGCAAAATTCAATGCCTGCCCGCAGATAAGCAATCAATGATTGAGTCTGATTTAGCGGCAGCAATGGCAGCCAAAGCAAATATTGCCATGGTGGATTCCGATAAAGGCATTACCAATTTACATGTACCGAGCGATGTAATCGTTGATGCATCTATGCCTGCGATGATCCGAAACTCGGGCAAAATGTGGAACCAGGATGGCAAACAACAAGACACCATGGCGGCGATTCCGGATCGTTGTTACGCCAGCGTCTATCAAGAAACAATAAATTTCTGCAAAGAGAACGGTGCGTTTGATCCCAGCACAATGGGCTCGGTGCCTAACGTGGGCCTGATGGCGCAAAAAGCGGAAGAGTACGGCTCGCACGATAAAACATTTCAGCTTGCTGGCAACGGCATCGTACGCGTTGTCGATAACAGTGGTAATATACTGATGACGCAAACGGTAGAACAAGGAGACATCTTCCGCATGTGTCAGGTAAAAGATTTGCCCATTCAAGACTGGGTAAAACTCGCTGTTACCCGCGCGCGAGCCTCTCATACTCCCGCCGTGTTCTGGCTGGACAAAAATCGTGCTCACGATGCAGAGCTCATAAAAAAGGTCAACACCTACTTAAAAGACCACGATACCACCGGGTTAGAGTTACATATAATGACACCCTCAGAAGCAACTCGCTTTAGCCTGCGTCGCATCAAGGACGGCCTGGATGTTATTTCTGTTACCGGCAATGTGCTGCGGGATTACTTGACTGATTTATTTCCCATTTTGGAACTAGGCACCTCGGCAAAAATGCTTTCTATCGTTCCATTGATGAATGGCGGCGGATTATTTGAGACTGGCGCGGGTGGCTCAGCACCTAAACTCGTTCAACAGTTATTGGATAAAAACCATTTACGCTGGGATTCTCTGGGTGAATTTCTGGCTCTGGCAGCATCTCTTGAGCATCTCGCGGTGACATTTATAAACCCGCAAGCGCAACTGTTGGCAGACACACTGGATGAGGCAACCGGCCGCTATTTGGATTGCAATAAATCACCCTCATCCAAAGTCGGCGAGCTTGACATCCGTGGTAGTCATTTTTATCTGGCGATGTATTGGGCACAAGCGCTGGCAACACAAATCGTTGACACTGATTTGCAAGCCCGCTTCAAACCACTCGCCGAAACCTTACTCACCAATGAGACGAAAATAGTTACCGAGCTAAATGCTGTGCAAGGACACTCGGTTAATCTCGG
>CALZHW010000138.1 GCA_945787125.1 uncultured Ectothiorhodospiraceae bacterium | reverse complement strand
AGACCAAATAGAGACGTATACTTCGGTAACATGCGGCCAGCATGACGTCTGGGTAGGTTGCTTGAGGCGTATGGTGACATGCGTCCCAGATGAATGACTGTTCTCGACAGAACCCGGCTTACAGACCGGCTCTTACTTTTTTTGTATTCCCTGATTTGTATTCGCAGGTCAGACTAAAATCAGCTCAACGACTGCAAAAGTGTCACCTTCCTGCGTCACTATCTTTACTCCTACAGTGGCAGGATTCTGTCTCTGTAGCTGTAAATAATGATTTTTAATTACATTTTGTACGTTTTATCAGTTATATTTATCGTTAGTGAGTGATCACTAACATTTCGAGTAATTTCCCCTCCTGGACCCAATTCAAACTGTTGTTTTATCCATCCTGGTTTTATCTAACCCTATGATTTAAATGTATTTATTGTTACAAGCACATGCATAAGCTTTGCTTGGAATAGCACTGCCTTCATCTAAGCTGTTGATACTAAAAGGGTAATATTTCAATATTAATAAAAAACATTATCCACAATTCAGTCAGTTTGAGTCCTTGACGGTATATGTTTTGCCTCCTATAGTGTAATCATGTGGATATTAGTGGGAAATTGTGGGTGATACTGTGGGTAATATATAGTTGATGGGACAGTTTCGAGGCGCAAGCCATCTAACTCTAGACGATAAATACCGGATGGTAATGCCCAGCCGGTACCGTGAGCATATCATGAATACTTGCGGCGGTAATCTCGTCATGACGGCTGATCCTGATGAGTGTTTATTGCTCTACCCCATTGAGCAGTGGTTGAGTGTTGAACAAAGTATAGCGGCATTGCCTTCGCTCGACAAACAAGCACGCTCCTTAAAGCGTCTGTTAATTGGTTTCGCCACTGACGTTACTATGGACAAAAATGGCCGCCTGTTGGTTCCACCACCGCTCAGAGAGTTTTCTAAAATCGATAAGCAAATCGTTTTAATTGGCCAAAGCAGTAAGTTCGAAATATGGAATGAGAGTTATTGGCAATCAAGCACTAAAGAATGGGTAGTTACCCATAAAGAAAAAGATGAGTTGATAGGTGACCTGGGATCATTAACGTTTTAAATACCATGCCAGAAGAGCCATATAAAGCAGAGCCACAGAAAGCAGAGTTACATCAAGCAGTATTGTTTAACGAGTCGATTGACGCGTTAAACATAAAACAAGATGGCATCTATATCGATGGGACATTTGGTCGGGGAGGGCATTCTCGTGCAATTCTACAACGCTTGGGTGATCAAGGCAGGCTTTACGCCTTTGATAAGGATCCAGAAGCGATTGCATTTGCTGAAACGCTTTTTCATAACCAAAATCAATTCTATTTGGCGCACAAGTCGTTCGCAGAACTGCTTGTACAAGCGAGGGAATGGGACATTGACGGAAAGGTTGACGGGATTTTGCTGGACTTAGGCGTATCTTCGCCACAGCTGGACGATGCCCATCGAGGATTCAGTTTTCTACGTGATGGGCCACTTGATATGCGGATGGATGTATCCCGTGGATTGAGTGCTGCGCAATGGTTGGTGAAAGCTGAGCAAGCTGATATTGCGACGGTGCTTAAAGAATACGGTGAAGAACGTTATGCCAAGCGAATTGCCAATGCTATCGTCAAGGCGCGAACAGAAAAAACGATCGATACCACCAAGCAGCTCGCAGATATTGTGGCAGCCGCACATCCCGCCTGGGAAAAACACAAACATCCAGCGACCCGAGCTTTTCAAGCCATTCGCATTTACATCAATAGAGAGCTGGATGACTTAAAAGATTTTTTAGCGCAGTCGCTTGAGGTATTGGCGCCTGAGGGACGGATAGCGGTCATTAGTTTTCATTCGCTGGAAGACAGAATCGTTAAACAGTTTATTCAACGGCAGTGTAAAGGTGATGACTTTCCACTGGACTTACCGGTGACGCAAGATCAGCTATCCCAACGAATGAAGAAAATTGGCAAAATGATAATTCCGACTGAGGCAGAGATCGCGCAGAATCCACGTTCGCGCAGCGCAAAACTGCGTATTGCTGAAAAGTTGTAAGGATCTTGATGAAATTGTCGGTCAGGGCGCAAATTCTCTGCATGATAATACTCACTTTAATGGTGCTTAGCAGTGCAATATCGGTGGTATATACAAAGCATTTAAATAGAGTCAACTTTGTTGAATTAAAAAAACAGCAAGCCATAAAGGACAGTAAAAACATTGAATGGGGGCAGTTGCAATTGGAGGAAAGCACCTTTGCAGCCAGTAGCGAAATCGAAAAACGGGCAAAAAATCAATTAAACATGAGTCAACCACAAGCTGATGAAATTGTGATGATAAGGCAATGAAAAAAGCGAAAAAACCAGCAAAAGAAATTGCAATCAAAGCGAAATTTAGCGATGCATCAGCTTCAGTTGTTGCAGGCAAGCAGATATCGTCCTGGCGATATTTTCTGCTGGTTTTTTCTATGCTAGCGGTTGCCGTTTTTTTGTCTTATCGTGCGCTCGATATTCAGGTGCTGGATAACGATTTTTTGCAAAATCAAGGGCAAGCGCGTCATCTTCGAACCATTAGCTTGCCGGCTCACCGGGGCATGCTGCTGGATCGTAACGGCGAAGTGCTTGCTTTGAGTTCGCCGGTTGTCTCTGTCTGGGCAAATCCGGCAGCGGTTCCGCTTGAGGATGATTCACTCAAACCGCTTGCTGAATTGATTGGTAAACCACTCAAGGGTTTAAAACAGCAGATTAGCCAAATGAAAACCAAAAATAAAGAATTTGTCTATCTGAAGCGACGTCTGAATCCTTCGCTGGAAGCGCAGGTTAAAGCGCTGGATATCCCGGGCATCTTAACCCTGCGTGAGTTCAAACGTTATTATCCGGCGGCTGAAGTGACCGCGCATGTTGTCGGTCTTAATAATATTGATGAGCAGGGCATTGAGGGCTTTGAGTTGCAAGCGAATGACAGGTTGCAAGGGCGCCCTGGTAAAGATCGGGTTCTACAAGATCGCCGTTTGGTGGTGGTTGATAGTGTGGATTTGTTGGAAGCGCCGCATCCCGGGCAGGATCTTACGTTAAGTATTGATAAGCGTCTGCAATACATTGCTTATCGTGAATTGCAAAAAGTAGTAAAGCTACATAATGCTAAGTCAGCGACACTTGTTTTATTAGATGCGCGATCCGGCGAAGTACTTGCGCTGGCCAATGCCCCTTCTTTTAACCCGAATAATTTATCAAATTTAGATCCTGAGCATTTACGCAATCGCGCCATGACAGATTTAATTGAACCGGGTTCAACCATCAAACCTTTTATTGTCGCAACCGGCTTAGAAACTAAGCAAGTTAGCAATAGCATGCCAGTCAATACCTCGCCGGGATATATGCGGGTAGGTGATGCGACAATTAAAGATATTAAAGACTTTGGTGAGCTTGATCTAACCACAATTTTACAAAAATCCAGCAATGTGGGTATCACTAAAGTCGCGATGAATATTCCTCGAGAAGTCTTGTGGGAAAAATTGTCTGATATGGGTTTTGGTGAGTCAACCAAAAGTGGCTTTCCCGGTGAAGTTGTGGGTTATTTGCCTTTTTTTGGTGAGTGGAATCGTGTTGCTCAAGCAACTCTGTCTTATGGTTATGGAATATCGGTCACGCCGCTGCAGTTGGCCCAGGCCTATGCGGTGTTTGCCAACGGCGGATTGTTAACGCCTGTTACGCTAACTAAAAATAATGGCATTGTTCGCGGTAAACGTGTGTTATCAACAGAGGTTTCACAGCAAGTTCTAGCGATGCTGGAAACCGTGGTTTCGCGTGAAGGTACTGCTTGGCAAGCGCGGGTGCCGGGTTATCGGGTGGCAGGAAAAACCGGTACGGTTAAAAAAGCCATTAATGGCGGTTATGCAGAAAAAGATTATTTAGCCTTGTTCGCCGGGATCGCACCGGCATCTGACCCTCGATTGGTGGCTGTCGTGGTTGTTGATGAACCATCAAATAAACAATATTACGGTGGCACCGTAGCGGCGCCAGTATTTGCTAATGTCATGTCGGAAGCGTTGCGCTTACTCAATATTGCGCCAGATGATATCAATTCTGACAATGTTCGCTTGGCGGCGGCCCCCGCCATTGAGGTGATTCAATGAGACGGGTCACGCCTAAGAAGAAATATTTAAACGAATTGCTGCAGGGTTTTACTGCCGCTCATTTGCCTGCTGAAATTGAAATTGTCGGCATTGCGTCTGATAGTCGGTTGGTGCAAGCGGGTTATTTGTTTCTTGCCTGTCAGGGTGCCGCAGAAGATCGGCTAGAGTATGTGCGGGCAGCACTAGAGCAGGGCGCGATCGCTGTCGCGATTGATGAAACTTATGCAACCGAAGCGCAATCATTGGCGGCAGATGTTCCGCTTATTGCAATAAACGATTTGTCGCTCAATCTGGGTTTTATCGCTGCTCGATTTTTTGATCGACCTTCAGCGGCATTGGCTTTGATTGGCATTACTGGCACCAATGGTAAAACCACCTGCTCACATTTATTGGCGCAGTGCCTGGATAAACATAATCAGCGTTGCGGTATTATCGGTACGATGGGTTATGGGTTTTTTGATGATTTGCTGGCATCAGCGAACACCACACCTGGATCCATTGAATTGCAAAGTCGTCTTTATCAATTACAGCATAATTCGGCAAAAGCAGTCGCAATGGAAGTCTCGTCGCACGGTTTGGCGCAGAATAGAACGACCGGCTGCCATTTTTCCATTGCAGTGTTTACCAATCTAACGCGTGATCATCTGGATTATCACGGCTCTATGCAGGCCTATGGTGCAGCAAAGCTGGAGTTGTTTCGTGAACCGGAGCTTGATGCAGCGATTATTAATCTGGACGACGCTTTTGCGGCAGAAGTGATTAAGGCAGTGAGTGCAAATGCAATCACTGTTGGTGTCAGTTTGATGGCATCACAAAGCCTTAATACTGATTATTTTATCCATGGTGTCATTCTCGAGAGAAGCCTCGCGGGCACAAAATTCATGGTTCAATCGAGCTGGGGTGAGGCGTTGTTTCATACACCTTTACTCGGTGATTATAATGTTAATAATTTATTGCTGGTATTGGGCGTTGTCATTCAGCAAGGCGTATCATTAGATGAGACGCTCGGATCGATTGCCACCTTACACGCCAGCAAAGGACGACTGGAAAGCTTTGGCAAACAACATCAGCCCTTAGTCATTGTGGATTATGCACACACACCAGATGCCCTGGAAAAAGTATTACAGACCTTGCAAGCTTATGCGCAAGGTGAGTTATGGGTTTTGTTTGGTTGTGGTGGCGAACGAGACGCCGGTAAACGGTCGCAAATGGGCAAGATTGCCGAACACTTTGCAGATCATGTCTGGTTAACCAGCGATAATCCAAGAAGTGAATCAGCGGAAAACATTGTTAACGACATCCTGGCGGGTATTAGTAAACCGGAGAATATTATTATCCAGCCATCACGCGAACTGGCGATCGCGGAAATAATTGCCGCCGCAGCGGCCAACGATATTGTTTTAATCGCCGGTAAAGGTCATGAGGAATATCAATTAATCGGTAATGAAATATTGCCGTTTAGTGATCGCGCAGTAGTAGCACGCACATTAGGGGTGGCTGCCTGATGTTTGCCTTGTCGGAATATAGTCTGAATGCGGTTGCCAAAGTATTGAAAACACCATTGATGGTTGACGATGCACGCTTTTCTGCGGTCAGTACCGATACGCGAACGTTGCAGATGGGTAATTTGTTTGTCGCGCTGCGCGGGCCTAATTTTGATGGTCATCAACATCTTGCCAGCGCCAAGGCAAAAGGTGCGGTTGCAGCAATCGTTGATCACCAGCAGGATTTACCGATCCCGCAATTTATTGTTAAAGATACCAAACTCGCATTAGGTGAGCTGGCTAAAGCAAGACGGCAGGCATTTAACGGCAAAGTGATTGGTCTTACGGGTAGCAATGGTAAAACCACCGTCAAGGAATTGATCGCTAATATTTTACGCCAGCAGGGCAAAGTCCTGGCGACACAAGGCAATCTGAATAACAATATTGGCTTACCTTTAACGCTGTTACAGCTGGAAAATGATGAGCAATTTGCCGTGATCGAAATGGGCGCGAATCATTCTGGTGAAATTGCTTATTTAACTGATATTACTCGCCCTGATGTGGCCTTAATCACGAATGCTGGCGCCGCACACCTCGAAGGTTTTGGCAGTATAAAGGGTGTAGCTTATGCGAAAGCTGAAATTTATTCAGGCATCGCACCTGAGGGCTGTGCAATTATTAATTTGGATGATCAGTATGCGCCGTTTTGGCTCGAGAAAAGCCAGCAATTCAAACAGCTGGGTTTTGGTTTACAGGCTGATAAGGCCGATGTTAGCGCGAGCAATATCGTGAGCAAATCTGAAATGACAGCGTTCGATTTACAACTCGATCAACAAGCTGTACACATTCGCTTGCCTTTAAGTGGCCTACATAATGTATCGAATGCGCTTGCCGCTGCGGCCGCCGTCAGTGCCCTAGGTATCAGGCTGGATTTAATTCAGCAGGGTTTGCAGTCTTTTACCGGTATACAGGGTCGGCTCAAGGTGAATCATTTAGCCAACGAGGTTGTACTGATTGACGATAGTTACAACGCAAACCTGGATTCAATGAAAGCGGCTATTGATGTACTGGAAACTTATCCAACTTATCGCATTCTGGTTGTTGGCGACTTGTTTGAAGTTGGGGCTGATGTCATTGAGATCCATAAAGCCTTAGGTGTTTATGCCAAAGCGCATGCCGTTGATGAGCTGTTAGCCGTCGGAGAAATGTCGAAACATGTTGTGCAAGCTTTTGCTAGAGGTGCTAAGCACTTTGATGATAAAGCGGCACTGGCAAACTACTTAAAAACAAAAATGACGTCGAATGTTGCAGTGCTGGTGAAAGGTTCACGAGGCATGCATATGGAAGACGTGATCAACAATATTTCCTGACGGAGTTGTCTTAGTGTTAGTAACAGTTACAGCCTATTTGGCGCAGTTTTATTCGGGCTTTAATGTCTTTCAATACCTGACTCTGCGCGTAATATTAGGTGTATTAACCGCTTTGGTTATTGCCTTTATGGTTGGTCCAGTGATGATTCGTTATCTGGGGCGTTACCAAGGGCAGCCCATCAGGGATGATGGTCCGCAGACGCATTTAGTGAAAGCTGGGACACCCACGATGGGCGGTGGCTTAATTATAATAGCGATGGCGATAAGTACTTTTTTATGGTCAGACCTGACTAACTTTTATGTCTGGGTTGCCTTGGCGACATTGCTTATGTTTGGTGCGATTGGTTTTGTTGATGATTATCGTAAGATCGTTAAGCAAGATCCAAAAGGTCTTTCTGCCAAAGAAAAATATGGTTACCAAACGGCAGCGGGATTTTTTATTGCAATCGCATTATATATCGCCGCAGATATTCCGGCAGAAACACAATTAATTGTGCCGTTTTTTAAAGAAATAGCCATTGATATGGGTTTGATGTTCATCATCTTTAGCTATCTAGTGATCGTCGGTTCGAGCAATGCGGTGAACTTGACGGATGGCTTAGACGGATTAGCAATAATGCCTACCGTATTGGTCGGTGGTGCTTTGGGTATTTTTGCTTACGTGACAGGCCATGTGAATTTTGCGGAGTATTTATCCATCCCTTATATTCAGGGTGTTGGTGAAGTGGCTATTTTCTGCGGTGCGATGGTGGGTGCTGGGTTAGGGTTCCTTTGGTTTAACACCTACCCCGCACAAGTTTTCATGGGCGATGTTGGTGCACTTTCCCTCGGCGCAGCCTTGGGTGTGGTGGCGGTTATCACCCGACAAGAATTAGTGCTGTTCATTATGGGCGGCGTATTTGTGGTTGAGACTTTATCGGTGGTGATTCAAGTTATCTCGTTCAAGTTGACTGGCAGACGGGTATTTAGAATGGCACCTTTGCATCACCACTATGAATTGAAAGGTTGGGCAGAACCAAAAATTATCGTGCGATTTTGGATCATCACCCTGATTTTAGTTTTATTCGGTTTGGCAACATTAAAAATTCGTTAATTGATTAGGCGGAACCTTTGAACATGCGAGCAGTAAGCACTAAACCTCAGTACAAACTCGTGCTTGGCCTAGGCCAAACGGGGTTGTCCTGTGTGCGTTATTTCACACAGCAGGGATGTGATGTGATTGCTTACGATACGCGTGCAAACCCGCCAGGGCAAAAAGAAGTCACAAAAAAATATCCACAAGTCAGAACATATGCGGGTTTGATTGATGAGACCGTGTTGGATAATGTTACTGAAGTGATATCAAGCCCTGGGTTAGGGTTGAACACACCCATCGTGCAAGCGGCTATGCAGCGAGGTATTCCGATTGTTGGCGATGTGGAAGTTTTTGCCCGAGTTGCCAAGGCACCCATTATTGCGGTAACTGGCTCCAACGGCAAAAGTACAACGGTTTCAATGATAACCACAATATTGCAACAGTCGCATTTTAACGTGCGATTAGGTGGCAACATTGGTGTGTCCGTGCTTGATCTGTTATTTGATAATGAACCTGATTTTTACGTCTTGGAGCTTTCCAGTTTTCAATTAGAAACGACAGAAAGTCTCGCAGCCAAGATTGCCGTCGTATTGAATGTGTCTGAAGATCACATGGATCGTTATGTTGATTTTAATGAATATGCCGGGACTAAAACTCGCATACTTCGCAACGCGCAGAATTGTATTATTAATGCAGATGATGTTTGGTTGAATTCCCACGTATTGGCACAACAAGATTGCCAAACATTTACCCTGAACAAACCTGAGCAAGGGCAATATGGTCTTTGGCAAAACGATTCAGAAACACATTTGTGCTGTGGTAACGAGATTTTAATGACGGCCAGTGATTTAAAAGTAAAAGGCAAACATCAAGTCGCCAATGCGCTGGTCGCTTTTGCGGTGGCGGCTTTGTGCGGCGTATCGCCTTCAGCGACACGGCAGAGCTTGCTTGGCTTCCAGGGATTGCCGCATCGCACCCAATTTGTTGCTGATAAGAACGGCGTGGTCTACATCAATGATTCCAAAGGAACCAATGTCGGTGCGACCCAGGCAGCCTTGCAAGGTTTTGATCAGCCCATTGTTTTAATTGCCGGTGGGGTAGGTAAAGGCGCTGACTTTACTGAATTACGGGCAGTCATCGCCAGTAAAGTGAAACAGTTGGTATTGATCGGTGAGGATGCTAAAAAAATTGGCGCGATTATGACGGATATTGCGCCGATTGAATATGCCGAAGATATGCTTGATGCAGTCAATAAAGCATCACGCCATGCCGTTGCAGGCGACATTGTTTTGTTATCTCCGGCTTGTGCAAGTTTTGATATGTTTGAAAACTATGAGCATCGGGGCAATTTATTTATTGAAACTGTTAAACGGTTGGTGAAGCATGGCTAGATCGCC
>CALZHW010000137.1 GCA_945787125.1 uncultured Ectothiorhodospiraceae bacterium | reverse complement strand
CAGCTACGCCACCGCACTTGCGGAGTCAAAACTTGCCGAACTCGGCCGTATTCAGCCCCTTGTGCCGGGAATTGAAGAGGGTGTTTTTTTGAATCAGCGTCATCGCTGGCGGACGGCGGTGGCACTTGCGGATTGGTGGGATGAGTTTGGTGATGAACAGCTGCCTGTTAGACCTTACCACGTCACCGTGGAGGTGCTTTGGCAAGGTCCTAGTCAAAAGGAGCAGGCCTTGTCACTGACGACGGTGCGTTTGGTGCCTAAGCCGTGAACATCTACCCATCAGCCAAAAAGAGGCAACAAGGTTTTACCCTGGTTGAATTGATGATCGCGATGACGTTGTTGATGCTTATGATGACAATGCTTTACGCTGGCCTATGGCTGGCGATTAAAGCGTGGGAGAGCGGCGTGGGGCGAGTCGAAGATAGCAACCGCGTTTATCTTATTCAACACTGGCTTCGTCGTCACATTAGTCAGGCACGACCCATTACAGTACCGACGGAGGACCAAGAAGAGCACGTGGCCTTCGCAGGTGAGCCCCAACGTCTGCGTTTCGTGACACCGCTTCCCGCCCATCGAGGCGAAGGGGGGCTCAGCGTTGTCACTATTGAGGTGGCCGAAAAAGGAGATGACGTTACCCAACAACTGATGTTGCGTTACCAAGTTTTACATCCCGAGATCGGTAATTTTTTTTCAACCGATGGCGGTTCACACACAGTGCTGTTGGATAGTATCGACGGGATTACGTTTAGTTATTTTGGCTCCGATTCGGTTGATGAAGAACCTCGTTGGCGTTCTTCTTGGCAAGGACAAAACCATTTGCCTTATTTGGTGCGCATTGCTGTCCGGCGACCGAAAGATAAGCCCAGCGAATGGCCCACGTTGACTATTGCACCGTTAAGTGATGGTCAAACGCGGCCCTGGTTGAACCGTGGCTAGTGTTTATGGCCATTGCGGCGTGAATTAGACTGGTGAGACAATGGATGAGTAAACAACGCTATTGGCGACAAGCGGTCTCGGAACACGGTGTTGCACTTGTCGCCGTGCTGTGGGTAGTCGCTTTATTAACGATTATCGCTACCAGCTTCGCCATTAACATGCGCACTGAAAGCAAGCTCTCGCGTAATCAAATCGATGCAGTTCGCGCCCATTATCTCGCTGAGGCCGGGGTGCAGCGAGCCTTAGTGGGCCTGATGCATTCGGTGCCGGCGCAGCGATGGCCGGCGGATGGTTCAGTCCAAGAGTTAGCGATTGGAGCGGCTAGCATACGCGTGGCAGTATTTGATGAATCCGGCAAGATTGATCTTAATGCAGCGCCCGCAAACCTGTTGGATGGATTACTGAAGACCGCTGGCGTCGGCGATGATCAACGGCTAGCGTTAGTGGCGGCGATACTGGATTGGAGGGACACTGATGAACTGCGTCGCATGAACGGCGCTGAAGACAATGATTATCGTGCCACGGGGTTGGTCATTGGGGCAAAAGATGCGCCTTTTGAATCGATTGAAGAATTGCATCTAGTGTTTGGTATGCAACCTCAACTCGCTCGAATACTCGAACCCGCGGTCACGGTGCACTCGCGTTCGGCACGTGTCAATACGCGGTTCGCTTCCCGCCAAGTATTGCAGGCGTTGTTAGGCAGCGATAGCAAACAAGTGGATGCGATCCTGGCGGCGCGGACAAGGAACAAACAGTCAGGCGGTGAGGCATCAGTGGCATTTGGTGTTGCACGTGGGGCGGGCGTTCCGGCGGGGCAAATCGTAAGTGTGGCTTCAGAGGCCAAGATGCCATCTGGGGTAAGGGCTGGGCTCAAGGTGGTTGCACGGCTCGATGTTAGATCAGAGTCCCCTTATGCCATACTCGAATGGCGGGAGGGTGGCGTGAAGTTATATTAGAATTTATGGTATCGCTGATTAAGTGTTAATGGCCAACTAAACTGACCCACTACAATCCTTTCGAGTAACTGCGGACGGCACCGTCAGCCTGACTCTAGTAAATTGAACGCTAAAGCACTATTGGGCTGCTGACAAGTGAAAATCACAGGAAAAAAATGCTATATGGGAGCTCATTTATACAATGCAATAATAAATCGCGGCTGGATAAAGGTAGCTAAAGAAAGCCAACCAAGCTAACGTGCGCGATGCACTGCGGCGCGTGGGTCAGCTTGGTGGCACTATTGCTATGTCTGATTACTCACGTGAAATCAATTTATAATCGCTTGGCACATTGAACATACTGTCGTGTATCGATTCAATCTGCATGGAGGTTATTTCGTAGACAATACGGGCAACAGGTTCATTTTCAGACGGCATTACTTTCTTTTCGGCTTGCTTCTTAAAAAAACTTCCCGCGAGTTTTTTGGCCGCGCCCATTGGGTCAGAGAAATCCGTGCTATCCTCTCGTGCTTGTTGAGTATCTTCCGGTTCCTTGCAGGCATTTCCGGAAGCGCTAATCTCCAATTTCGATGAAACGGTATAGCCCTTTATTTTCGAAAATTCGTCACTAACACGTTTGATCATGTCATTGTCAGAAAGCATGCCGAGGTAAGGTATTAAGGTAAGGTAGACTTGTGATGGCACGAAGTTCGCCAGTGGCGATTGATCGCCTGCAATGGCTTCGTTACGTGCGCTATCGTATTGATCCAACATGGCGAATACTTCGTTCATTTCTGCACTGGGCGTTGTAGTCCAAAGATCCATGGTAAGTTCATTTTTGCTGACGCGATCCTGCTTATCTTTAATTTCGGCGCGCCAGGTCACAATATATTGTTGCGCAGAAAAACCGCGTACATCACGCGTTTCGCCAGTTTGCTTAACGTCAAATACTAAATCGGCAAGCTCCGTTTCACAGGCCGCTGGCTGCGATTCATCACTTTGCTCATCCGCTTTCATTTCATCATCATGCATGATTTGCCCGAGTTTGGCGCGAAAATCTGTGTTGCAACCAGCCAGAGGGCATTCAACATAGGTTTTCTTTTTGGGCGATAACATCCATGATAAATTTTTGTCAACCCGCTCAATTGTGTCAGCTTCACCTTCACCTAAAAAAGAACGTGATACAAAAGAGTCAAACTTGGTTTTACTTTGCATACGCCGCTGGTCGAGTCGCGTATACACGGTTTGTTCAGTACGCCCATCCGGTATGATAGCGCCATTCATAATAGTGCTAGATTTCAGTACTGCGGTTGGATTCCGTGGTGTATTGTCAACAATTGTCTTCGTTGCGCAGCCGCTCAATGTGATTGCTGCAAAAATTAAAATCAAACTGTTTTTATTCATGATGGCTTGTTTCCTATCATCCCAATTATTATCGTTAGTAATACTCGTACATTATCAATTTGATAATTATTGATAATGTTACCCTAATTTTGCCAAGCTGGTCTAGCATTGCCATGTGACCCAGTGTGAGTTACCCAGCGTGAGAAACAAAATCAGAATCCAAAATTATCTCCGCTTACCAGCGATCTTCAACTAATTTTAGAAATGCGTTATGGTTTTATTATTGTGACAAAAATGGTAGCAGGATTAGGATAAGTTATCTACGGCCTTGTTTAAGTATGAAAGATAGCCAAAACCCAAACGCCGATTGGCAATTGACCACCCAAATCTCATATTCTCAGCTTTTGGTGAGTCCGGGTTCCTTTAATATTTTCGAGCCCCCAATCCGCAATATACTTCAACACAGGCTTAAGGCTTTCACCTTTTGGAGTTAATGAGTAAATATATTTTTTTTTATCCGTTGGGTGAGGTTCTTTTATTAGCAACCCATTTTCGACCATCTTGCTCAATCTATTTGCCAATACATTTGTAGAGATCTGCTCACCTATAGATAAAGTCAAAAGGTCACCATACTCTCTTGGCCCCAAAAACATAAAATCTCGAATTATGACCAGCGTCCACTTGTCACCGATCAAATCTAATACGTTGGTTACTGGGCATACAGATCTTTTCATTGCATACATCCGACTTTAATTACTTGCAAACAGCAAGTAATGAATATATTATTACTTTTGCTTTGAAAGTGAAAGAAAAATCAATGTCTGCTTCAACATTTTTGAACATCTCTGTATTTGTAGCCATACTTATTCCTTTGTTTTTAACATACCGGGCGGAGGGCGGATTTAAAACATACAGTAAACGCACACTAATATTCCTCATAGCTTGGATTACTGTCACCTATATTTCCGGTAAGCTCGGAATTTTCCAAGATTTTTCAGCAATGCCACCCAGATTCTTCTTACTATTACCAACCATACTCATTGTCCTATATTTTTTAATGAAAACAAAGCATACAGAACTTATTGTAGATAACATTTCAATCTACGTATTAATTGGGATCCAGTCTTTCAGGTTTTTTCCCGAAATATTTCTTGATCTGTCTTATAGGGAAGGACTTGCGCCTATTCAGATGACGTATCACGGAAGAAATCTCGATATTTTGGTAGCGGTTTTGGCCTTGACCATTCTTGTCCTTAACAAACGTATTCCCATCTCTCCGAAAAAATTAGGTGTAATCTTTAGCTTTATAGGCTTAGGTTTACTTATAAATATCCTTACTATAGCAATTCTTTCAACTCCGACACCTATTCGTTACTTTATGAATGAGCCGGCTAATACATTTGTTACTGAAGCACCGTATATTTGGCTACCAACAGTCTTTGTTTCTCTAGCCTTTTGGGGACATTTTATTCTAATCAAAAAATTACTTCGAAAAAATTAAAAGGCACTTAAACTTTCCATACCCTAAATTTATTCATTGATCGCTCAGAATCAGACTAAGTATTCCCTGACCACAAAGTGCCAGGGAACTTCAACAATATTTATTAACCCCTCACCATATTCAACACACGAAAAACCGTAGTACGTCTCTTATTGTTTTTACTCAACAACTCAATCCGGCTGCTAAAAATTAGTCACTACTGCATTTGAGAAAATGCTTCCTGAAGTTTATGCGGATGCTCTAGAAATAATGCGTGCATCTGCTGGGAAAAATCATCAGGGAAAACCTCAAACTCACCAGAAGTAAGTACTGCAAATGTTTTTTCTGCCACCTGGTTTGGACTTGGTTTATCCATCTCCCATTCTTCAGCCATCCGGGTATCTGTTGGCCCAGGATATACACCGATTACACGGATTTTATCATTCTGCAACTCAGCTCGCAGACCTTGCGTATAGGAATGCATTGCGGCTTTAGAGGCAGAATAAGGCCCGATAGCGGCCATAGCACCAATGCCTGCAATGGACGAAATATTGATGACAGCTGCTTCTGATGACTGCTTTAACAACGGCAGTAGCGCATGGGTAACTCGAATCGGGCCAAAATAATTCGTTTCCATCTCTTTACGAGCAATCTCTAGCGCTTCATCCGCGGTGAAGAAACAACCATGTGCAATACCCGCGTTATTAACCAGTATGTCCAGTTTTCCAATTGTTTTGGATAATGTTGAAATATGTTTGGCGCTGGTAACATCAAGCAAAACCGGCTCAATATTATCGGGAAACTCAGCCAGTAAATCCTGGAGATTATCAACGTTTCTCACCGCAGCATAAACTTTTCTAGCACCGGCGTTGAGCAAATGACGTACAAAGGCTTCTCCAATCCCTCGATTTGCTCCAGTTACCAAAGCCACTTTATCTTTAATAGTAAAAGTTTCCATTTTTTTCGTTTCCTGTGTTGTTTAAGTTGTCGCTATTATTATTTATAAAAAATACTTTGATAATATCTAAATTAGGTATAGTATTTATTCATATAGTGAATAAGTAGCAGGGGAAAAATTGCAAGATAGTCATTTATTCGGCGCAATGCAGGTGTTTATTTCTGTCGCTGACAGCGCCAGCTTTTCAGAAAGTGCTCGTCGGCTAGGTATGTCACAACCTTCTGTTTCGCGACAAATTAACGCATTGGAAGAGTACTTAGGCGTGCGACTATTGCAACGCACCACTCGCCGCATCAGTTTAACGGAAGCTGGGTTTATCTACTATGAAAAAGCACGACAAATACAGCAGAATGTAACCGAAGCAAACCAGTCAATTTCTGGTTTTAGTGAAATCCCCTCCGGTGTTTTAAGGGTAAGCGCACCCTACACCTGGACCGAGGTAATTATTGCGCCACATTTAAGTGAATTTCTCATTCAGTATCCTGAGATTAAACTCAATATCGAATGCAATGACCAGTTTCAGGATATGGTAGAAGATCAACTGGATCTTGTGATACGCGTTGGCGTGTTAAAAGACAGCACTTTTATTGCCGTACCCTTTGGTCACATCAATATGGTAATTGTTGCGACACCAGATTATTTAGATAAAATTGGTTACCCAAAAACTCCTGAAGACATTCAAAACCACAATTGTATTTTATTTGAAAATTATAACGAGTGTGTTTTTTCGGACGAAACGAAAACCCATAAAGTTAAACTTAACGGTTCAGTTTCGAGCAATATGGTTTCGGTGATGATAGCGGCAGTAAAACAACATATTGGCTTAACGGTATTGCCTGATCTGCTAATAAAGCCGATGTTAAACTCCGGAGAGTTGATTGACATTATGCCGGAACTAAAAATTGAAGTTAAAAATCTACCGATTAACCAGGTCTTCGCGCTTTATTCTAACAGACGTCATTTGCCAGCAAAAGTCCGTGCTTTTATTGATTTTTTTAAACCGCGGATGAAATCTTCGGGACACCCACCAAATCTTATATTATGAAAAAAGTGGGTATTCTGAAAAAACCGCTCAGATTAATTTCAACTCAAGGTTAAAACTAACCACGCACCCGACCTACACTTCGACACCATGATTCAGAGCGGACTAACTAAAACACTGTGGAATAATCTCGCCTTACACACTTTATTCAATTTTTTCCGGGCGAAAAACTTCTCCAGCCGACTTTCAACATTCACATAAACCACTTTAATGTTATGATCATCCTGTAGGTTTATTCGGTCTGACCGATACAGGGAAAACATAGGCATCAGGAGGTCACCATGGAACAAAGCATCGATCACGAAAACAGCCCATTTACCACGCCAAAAGCATCACTGGAACAAGCCCAAGCACAGGAATACGACACCACCAGCCCATTTTCTCCCAAAGGACGTTTTGGCCGCATTGATTATTTAGCCTATGCAGTACTGCTCGGTATCGTGATGGCAGTCTTCGGCGCTGGCGTTGGCGCACTCATAACCGCCTCAGGTGCAGTTTCTGATTCAATGCTGACCGTGGGAATTATCAATTTTCTGATAACCCTGCCACTCTCGGTCATCGGCATCCTGTTCATGATCCGCCGCCTGCATGATCTCAACTGGAGTGGCTGGGTCGCAATCACCTATTTCATCCCCCTGGTTAATCTTGTCATGTTTTTAATTCTGGTGTTTATGCGTGGCACACCTGAGGCCAACAAATACGGTCCACCTCGACAGCCCCCATCCAAACTCAAAACAATTGTCGCGCTGATCCTACCGGCAATTTCAATACTCGCTATAGCCGGTATCTTGGCCGCAGTCGCCATCCCTGCCTATCAGGACTTCCTGCTCAAGTCACAAGGCGGATAAATCTGCTGTTGGAAGCGCAACTTAACAAGATGCTGGATACCTCGCTCACATTTGAAACACCTGAGGGAGTCGACCTTGGCCTGAGCATTGCCGGCCCTATTGTCCGTGCTCAGGCCTGGCTGATTGACTTTCTCATCCGCGCCGCGATCTACATCGCGCTCGGCATCATTCTCAATTTTCTTGGCGATTTTGGCGCAGGCATCTGGCTGATCATAATTTTTCTCACTGAGTGGTTTTACCCTGTCCTTTTCGAAATACTCAAAAACGGCGCCACACCGGGTAAAAAAAGAATGTCCATCAAGGTCATCAATGACAATGGTACGCCCATTCATTGGTCCGCCTCCATTGTGCGAAACCTGTTGCGCGTGGTTGACTTCATGCCGCTTGGCTATGCCTTTGGCCTCTGCTCAATCCTCATCAGCCGCGACTTCAAACGCCTTGGCGACCTTGCCGCAGGCACTTTGGTGGTCTATAACGAGCCTGCCGCCTCACAGCCTGAAATTCCAACCGCTGAGCCGGCAGCACCACAGCAAGCACTCACACTGGAAGAACAACGCGCCATCCTGGAGTTTTCAGAACGCAGTTCACGGCTCTCAGCAGAACGTTGTGCAGAGCTGGCAGAAATACTGGAAGTCATCACGGCCAAGCAAGGTTCCGCCGCCGTGGAACAGCTACACCGCTACGCCAACTGGTTACAGGGACGTTCATGAAGCAAAAAGCCTATGAAGAAAAACACAGCCCGCAGTGGCAGCAGCTGGATTTCCTGCTCACAAACCTGGAGCAAAAAAACAGCACTGCTAATGCTGCTAGCGCTGATAGCCTTAATTCCACTAACAACTCCGACTTTCCCGCACTCTATCGCGCGGTCTGTCATCATCTAGCGCTGGCCAAGGATCGCCAATACAGCCCCCACCTGGTCAACAGCTTGCACCATCTTGTGCTGCGTGGCCATCAACAACTCTATCACCAGAAAAAACCATTCGTATCGCAGATAGTACGATTTGTATTGCAGGACTTCCCTGCATCATTACGGCGGGAAGCCAAACTTTTCTGGCTTTCTACCGGCCTGTTTTTGCTGCCAGCCCTGATCTTGGGACTGCTCTGTTACAACAACGGCGACCTGATCTACTCGGTTCACAGTGTCGCAGGGGTCGCCGATATGGAAGCCATGTACAACCCGGCCAATGAACACATCGGTCGCGACCGGCAATCAGACACCGACTTCAAAATGTTCGGCTTTTATATCTACAACAACGTCAGCATCGGTTTTCGCACGTTTGCCAGCGGCCTGCTTTACGGCATCGGCACTGTTGTTGTCCTGGTCAGTAATGGCGTTTTTATCGGCTCGGTTGCCGGCCATCTGACCCAACTGCAATTCACCGAAACCTTCTGGCCGTTTGTCAGTGGCCATGGCGCCTTTGAGCTCACCGCTATCGTGATCAGCGGTGCTGCCGGGCTGCAACTGGCCCGGGCACTCTATTCACCGGGTCGGCTGGGGCGCATCGCCGCCTTGAAGCAGGCCGCCACCGAGGCCGTGCCACTGGTCATCGGCGCCACCCTTATGCTGTTTATTGCCGCCTTTATCGAAGCCTTCTGGTCATCCAGCAGCACGGTCGACAACGCCATAAAATACAGTGTTGCCGCCGTGTTGTGGTTAGCCGTGATCGCTTACTTCCTGTTTGCCGGGAGGGGCCATGAACCTCGATAAGATCCGCGTCAACGTTCGGCCACGCACCAGCGCAGAAGCCATTGACCTGGGTTTTGTCATGGCGCGCCACTGGTGGCGACCACTAATGCTGAGTTGGCTGATGCTCGCCCTGCCCCTTTTTATTGTCTTCCACCTGGCCTTTTATCAAATCCCCTGGCTGGCCGGTCTGCTTTTCTGGCTATGCAAACCACTCTATGAACAGGCACCGTTATATATACTCAG
>CALZHW010000136.1 GCA_945787125.1 uncultured Ectothiorhodospiraceae bacterium | reverse complement strand
GTGGGCGGCATTCCATGTTCTAACGCAACAATATAATCAGCATCAAAATGCATCGCTTCGTCATCACCAGCAGCTTTTTCTGCCACCTGTTTTTGAAAACGCTCTGCTTGATCCTCATAGTCATTCAATTCTGAAAACCCATTAGCAATTTCTCGTCCACCAACAAAAAATTCAAAACGATCGGTCACGAACGGATTGTCATTATTGCGACGCGCAAGCGGCGACACTTCGGTCGGATATTCAGTAATAAACGTTGGATTTTTCAAACGGTGCTCAACTGTTTTCTCGAAAATTTCTATTTGAATTTTGCCTAAACCATAGGTGGGTTTGATTGCAATATCCAAGTTTTCAGCAACGGCTTTTGCACTCTCAAAATCATCAAGTTGCGCCTCGGTGATGGTGGGATTAAAATGTAAAATAGAACCTTTAATCGTCATGCGCTGGAAAGCACTGGCAAAATCATAGGTCTCACCTTGATAGGTCACTTCACCCGTACCTAATACCTTTTTCGCCAGGTCATGCAACATAGCTTCAGTAATATCCATCAAATCATGGTAATCTGCATAGGCTTGGTAAAACTCCAGCATGGTAAATTCTGGGTTATGCCGGGTCGAAAGCCCTTCATTGCGAAAGTTACGATTGATTTCAAATACGCGTTCAAAACCACCCACCACCAGGCGTTTTAAATAAAGCTCAGGCGCCACACGCAAAAACAAATCCATACTCAAGGCATTGTGGTAAGTGGTAAAAGGCCGTGCGGTAGCGCCGCCAGGAATAGCCTGCATCATGGGGGTTTCCACTTCCAGAAATTGTCGATCAATCAAAAAATTTCGGATATGTGAAATAATTTGTGAGCGCATCACAAATTTTTCTCGCGAATCTTGATTCATGATCAAATCAATATAACGCTGACGATATTTCACCTCCTGATCCGTCAAACCGTGAAACTTTTCCGGCAAAGGACGCACAGATTTGGTTAACAATCTGATGCTGTCGACTTTTATCGAGAGATCACCAGTTTTCGTCAAAAATAATACACCTTCAACACCCAGAATATCGCCAATATCCCATTTTTTAAATTGAGTATTGTAAACACCTTCAGGCAAGAGATCGCGCGCGACATAGAGTTGGATTTGACCTGACATATCCTGAATGTGTGCAAAACTCGCTTTGCCCATCACCCGCCGAGTCATCATCCTGCCAGCAGCAGAAACACGCACCCCAAGCGCGTCTAATTCTTCAGCCTCCTTGCCCTCATACTCCGCATGCAGTTCACCGGCCATGACGTTGCGCCGAAAATCGTTCGGGAAAGCATTGGCCTCTTCACGCAGTGCAGTCAATTTTGCACGGCGTTGCGCAATCAGTTCATTTTCGTCGAGAGTGTTGTCAGTTGTATTGTCTTCAGTCATTTCTCTTACCAATTTTTAGTTGTTACTCTATAACCCACTCTTCAGGCTTGCGCTTATAAAGGGATCCAGGTCGCCATCCAATACCGCTTGCGTATTACCGGTTTCATGACCGGTACGCAAATCCTTGATGCGCGATGCATCCAGAACATATGAACGAATCTGGCTACCCCAGCCAATGTCGGACTTTGAGTCTTCTGTTGCCTGCTTTTCCTCATTGCGCTTGAGGATTTCCAACTCATATAACTTTGCTTTTAACATCTTCATCGCAGCAGCACGATTTTTGTGTTGCGAGCGATCATTTTGACATTGAACGACGCAATTGGTGGGTAGATGAGTGATTCGAATCGCGGAATCAGTTTTGTTAACATGCTGGCCACCAGCACCAGAGGCTCGATAGGTATCTACTTTCAGATCCGCTGGATTAATGTCGATTTCAATATCATCAGAGACTTCAGGTGAAACAAAAACGGAGGCAAAGGAGGTGTGACGGCGACTGCCCGAGTCAAACGGAGACTTACGTACCAGGCGATGAACGCCTGTTTCAGTGCGTAACCAACCGTAAGCATAATCGCCCGTAAAATGTATAGTCGCGCTTTTGATGCCAGCCACATCACCGGCTGAAACTTCAACCAACTCCGTTTTGAAACCACGGCGCTCGCCCCAACGCAAATACATACGCAGCATTATTTCAGCCCAGTCTTGAGCCTCGGTGCCGCCCGAGCCAGATTGAATATCAAGGTACGCGTTATTAGGATCCATTTCCCCGGAAAACATCCGGCGAAACTCAAGCTTTTCTAACTGTTTTTGCAAGTCATCTAAATCGTTAATAACTGAATCCAGCGTATCAGCATCATTTTCTTCCGTCGCCATTTGCAGCAATTCCATCGCATCGCTTAACGAATGATTTAGAGTATCAAGTGTCTCGACCACTTGTTCAAGCTGCGCCCGTTCACGCCCAAGCGCCTGCGCTTTTTCCGGGTTGTCCCAAACTTTAGGGTCTTCTAATTCGCCGGAAACTTCTTCCAGCCGTTCTTTTTTGTTTTCATAGTCAAAGGTACCCCCTAAGCGTCTCGGAACGCAGTTGATAGTCTTTGATACGATTTTCGATAGGGTTTGTTTCTAACATGAGTCTTTAATCAGGTCTTGAAAAGGCCGAAATAATACACTAATCAGGCAGTAATGTCCTGTATTTACGTCCTAATCACGTCATTTTCTGATTCTTTGCAAAACGGCCAGATTGCTCAACAATCAAACGATCAAATAGCGCCGAGTGAATAAAGAAAATTGTTCGACAGCGACCACTTATGCATTACCACACGGGAGCGCAGATGCGAAAAATGCTTTACAATGCGCAAAATCAAGCTTAAGGAGGCGTCTCATGCAAATCAATCCAGATATCAATATCAGTGCAAATACCATCCACTCTTATGCGCCACAAGAGATTATTATTTATCCCGCTATTACGCAAGAAGAAATTCAAGTCAGTATTGATTCATCCAGTCGGCCATCGAAACGCCCTACAAAAACCCTGCGTACGCCATTCATCATTGCTGGCAATACTTTGATTGAAGACTGGCCAGTGGCGTCTGCAGCGGAAATCAATCGTGACAATTTTCAGCAAATAATCGATTTAGGCATTGAAATTTTCATCATCGGCACTGGCAAGCGTATTATTTTTCCAAACCCAAGAGAAGGTGTTTTTTTACAACAAAACGGTGTCGGCATGGAAGTGATGAACACCGAAGCAGCATGCCGAACGTATAACTTCCTTGTGTCCGATGGGCGTAAAGTGGCAGCCGCGATGTTTATGATTGATGAGTAAATCTCAATTTGAGCCTTACGCTTACTACCTCATTAATAAATGGAAATGATCAAGCACCAGAACAATACAATTAATTAAAAACGGCTTCCGCAGAAAAGCCTTCGCGCTCCATGATGTCTCGCAGTTTAGCCAGGGCTTCAACTTGAATTTGCCGCACGCGTTCACGGGTTACACCGATGTCATTGCCGACTTCTTCCAGAGTCGCCATTTGATGTCCATTCAAACCGAAACGCCCTTCAACCACGCGTTTTTGCTTATCATTAAGTTGTGATAACCACATTTCAAGATGGCGATTTAAATCCTCGTCCTGCAGCAACAACGCAGGGTCGCCGTTATTTTCATCTGGGATAGAATCTAAAACAGACTTTTCAGAGTTTTTACCAATAGGAACATCCACCGATGTGACCCGTTCGTTAAGGCCGAGTATCCGCTTAACTTCTTTAATCGGTTTATCAAGGTGGCGAGCAATTTCTTCCGGAGTGGGTTCGTGATCCTGGGTTTGTGCAAAATGCCGGGCGGCGCGCAAGTAGGTATTCAATTCTTTAACGACGTGTATAGGGAGTCGAATGGTGCGGGTTTGATTCATTAAACCGCGTTCTATGGTTTGGCGAATCCACCAGGTGGCGTAGGTTGAAAAACGAAAACCTCGTTCAGGATCAAATTTCTCGACTGCATGAATCAAACCGAGATTACCTTCTTCGATCAAGTCCAGAAACGCCATACCACGATTCATGTAACGGCGTGCAATTTTGACTACCAAGCGCAAATTACTTTCAATCATGCGCTTGCGAGAGGCTTCACAACCTTTTTGCGCGAGTCGCGCAAAGTGCACTTCTTCCTCGGCACTTAACAGGGCGGAGTAACCAATTTCACTCAAATAAATTCGAGTGGCATCAAGCTGCCCATCAGAGATATCAAAGGGCAAAGTTTTATTGTTGCCGGGCTTGTGTTTTTCAGTGGCCACATCATTAGATAATAAGTCAGTCTTTACGGGTTCATCCGACGACTTAGTTGACTCATCATCAAGCAATTCCTTTTTACTGTTTTCAATTTCTTGATCCATGAACCTGGCTCCGAAATTTAATGAGAACTTCTGCCCAACAGACCCAAGGGATCAACGGGCTTGCCATTTTTTCGTATTTCAAAATGCAGCAGTACGTGATCATCACGGGTACTGCCCATCAGTGCAATTTTCTGCCCTTGACGCACCATCTCACCTTCCCTTACAAGCATTTTCTGATTATGCGCATAGGCACTCAAAAAGTTTTTGTTGTGCTTGACGATAATAAGATTGCCATAACCCACCAGCCCATTACCACTATAAACAACTTTGCCTGCTGCCGTTGCCATAATCGATTGCCCGCGGCGTCCAGCTATTTTAATACTATTGCTCAGCACCGAATTTCTTTTATCCGATGACAAGAGTTTCCCCTTGGTCGGCCAAATCCAGTTTTCAACTGACGGTGCCCTGTCAATTATGTCTTCCACCACAATCACTTGGGGTTTTACCGGAGCACCAATTGGCTCGCGCTGTTTTTCTGGTCGTTGCTCAATATGCGATATGTTTTTCGATGCCGTTTGTGTTGGTTGATTTTGAGGCTGCTCGCCATAACTATTAACAGGCGGCGCGACTCTTAACCATTGCCCTTGTCTTATGATATAGGGCTTATCAATCTTGTTCCATTGTGCAATGTCTTTATAATCCTGTCCATAGTAAAATCCTATGGCGTACAAAGTTTCGCCTTTTTCTACCCGGTGATGCACATGGGAGCCACACGATATTGCTGATAACAGCAAAACCGCAAATATTCCGTATTTAAGTACGGTGCTCATACAAACGGTTGATCCTGTTTTCCTTTGCAATATATTGAAATATATTCGACCTTTAAGAATTATAACATTTGATAGGCAACATAAAAAACACTCGCCAAACCAATCAATGTCCAACCCATTTTTTCGATATATTCGCGTAATAAGCTTCCCATTCTTTCTCCGCCCCAACGAATCAGACCCGCCACCAGGAAAAAACGTGCACCTCTGCCAATTAGTGACATCGCAATAAAAGGCAATAGCGCCATGCTAGCAACACCAGCAGAAATGGTTATGAGTTTGTATGGTATTGGTGTAAATCCAGCGAGAAACACGACCCAAATTCCCCATCTATCAAACCAATCCTTCGCTGATAGGTATTTATCCCAATAACCAACATCTTTTAAAACAGGCGCTATTATATCAAACGCATAGGCGCCTATAATATAACCGAGAACCCCGCCCAAAACAGAAAATAACGTCGCTATAAAGGCGAAAAACCAGGCGCGTTGCCGTTGCGCCAAACACATCGGTGCGAGCATGACATCCACCGGCACCGGGAAAAAAGAGGACTCGGCAAAACTCATGCCGGATAGATAATAAACTGCGTGCTTATGGCTGGCCCACTGTAATGTTTTGTCATACAGCGATGTAAAAAGTTTCATTGGCTCACTCCATCTAACAACGGAACGAACTGCACATCGTCTAGCTGACTCTCATGGAAACAATCAATATCCCGATCAAATACTCGCAGCACTTGCTGCCCTGTATCGCCTGCGGGGATAACCATACGGCCACCAATGGCTAATTGCATTAATAACTCATCCGGCACCTGAACGGGGGCTGCAGTGACTATAATACAGTCATAGGGCGCGTTCTCAAGCCAGCCCATCGAGCCATTATCATGCTTGAACTTTACATTACTTACACGCATCTCGCGCAACCGTGCCCGCGCTCGCAACTGTAGCGCCTGGATGCGTTCAACACTAAACACTTGCTCGACAAGTTGTGACAATATTGCCGTTTGATAGCCTGATCCGGTACCGACCTCAAGGACTTTTTTGGGCGGGATATTTGCGGCAAGCAATGCTTCTGTCATGCGTGCAACCGTGTGGGGCTGTGAAATGGTTTGCCCGTGACCAATCGGCAAAGCAGTATCTTCATAGGCGCGAGTTGCTAATGCTTCATCAACAAAGATATGACGCGGAGTAGATTTGATTGCATTCAATACGAGCTCACTTTTTATACCGCTTTCACGCAAGCGCATAACGAGTCGCTCACGCGTCCGCTGAGAGGTCATGCCGATACCTTGCAGGCGCTGATTCATACCATTACTCCACTTACCCAATCTGCCAATACCTCAACCATGCGATGCTGGGTTAAATCTATGTGTATCGGTGTCACCGAAACATAGCCATTTTTAACCGCCCAAAAATCAGTGCCGGGCCCGGCATCCGCCTCCAGACCAGCGGGCCCAATCCAATAAATTGGATTACCGCGCGGATCTTCAGCACGGATCACCGGTTCTGATTTGTGTCGATTGCCCAGACGGGTCGATTGAATGCCTTTTATTTGCTCAAGCGGCAAATCTGGAACATTGATATTAAGAATTAAATCGGTGGGGATCGGTTTGTTCGCCAGCTCCAACACCAGTTTTTTAGCAATCACTGCGGCCGTTTCAAAATACCTGGCCTGGTGACCCACCAAAGACACTGCCAATGCCGGCAAGCCGAGAAAACGCCCCTCAATCGCTGCGGCAACGGTGCCAGAATAGATGACATCGTCTCCCAGATTCGCACCGAAATTAATGCCCGATACCACTAAGTCAGGCTCGGTATCCAGCAGCCCGGTAATTGCAAGATGCACGCAATCGGTGGGGGTACCGTCAACGTAAAAATGCCCATCCCCAAACGGATATGCCCGCAGTGGAGATTCAAGCGTCAAAGAACTGCTTGCACCGCTGCGGTTTTTTTCTGGGGCAACAATAGTGACAATTGAGGAAATTTTAATTAATTCGGCGGCGAGTTTTTGAATGCCGGGTGCCTGGTAACCGTCATCATTACTAATTAGTATTTTCATATATTAAAAGCGAAGATTTACTCGAGAACAATAGATCGGCATAACGTCGGCATTAGCTACTGCCGAAGTTACAGTTGCCAAAGCATAACAAAGACTGCACAATTACTATAGCTTTAGTCACAACTTTTTTTATAAACGGCTATCTTGCCACGACTGGCAGGATTGGAATTCAATGACAGATTCAAATGAAACTGATGATCAGGATGATAATTCAATATTCGCGGCTTGGGTTAAGGATGTTCGACCTTTAACGAAAAACCAGGACAAAGTGCTGCACCCAACTCCTAAAATTAAAGCACGGCCAGTTCAACCTGCCATCGCAGAAGAACATGCTACTTGCACGTGGTCTGACCCACAGTTTTCAGAGCAACAATTAACCGCTGAGCAATTCTGCCTACAGCAAAATAGCGGACTGCAAAAACGTCAACTTAAAAAACTCAAACAAGGTAAGATTCCGATCGAAGCGAGTATCGACTTGCATGGGTATACTGTCGAGCAAGCCCGCCGCGAATTACAGTTATTTATCCATCACTGCCAGGCTCAAGAAATACGCTGCATATGCATCGTACATGGCAAAGGGTCACGCAATGAACACGGCAAAGCGATACTGAAAACAGCAGTTCACCATTGGCTCTCGCAAGCACCGGAGATTCTTGCATTGACATCCGCACAAGCAAAAAATGGCGGCACTGGCGCGCTGTACGTCTTACTCAAAAAAGCCTTTTAAACCCCAAGTGCGGCGTTTAAAAGTTGCATAGTGCCATCTTTCAACACATATGCATGCGCATCACCAATTGAAGGTAATTTACCGCTGAATCCTAGATCAAGTAAGAGATCGTATCATTCAGGCATTATCCAGACTAAATACTCATATTATTTTACCGATAGATATGCTAGTTTCCATGATTGACCAACTGAAGCAAATTGAGCCTATTTATCTTCAACAATACCGTTGAATCAATAATAACATTATGCCAAAGCAACTAATTAAACGCTTTCTGCCAAGTGATGATACGTTAAGGAAACACAAATCACTGGGGATATTCGGCAAGCTACTGCTAGCACCTAACTTATGGCACCTAAACAAACGCTCGTTTAGTGGGGCATTTATCGTCGGACTTTTTTGCGCATTTATCCCGGTGCCTTTTCAAATGTTAATTGCCGCGGCGGGCGCCATGACTTTTCGAGTTAACTTGCCGGTCTCCGTCGCACTCGTCTGGGTGACTAATCCCATCACCATCCCTGCTATCTTTTACTTCTCTTACCTTGTTGGCGTCTGGATATTGGGCACACCCCCGTCAAACATTGAATTTAACCTAGATTATGAATGGTTAAAAACCGAACTGGGCGTAATCTGGGAGCCTTTTTTACTGGGTTGTTTCATTTGCGGAATAAGCGCTGCTGCATTAGGCTACATTTTAGCGCGAATTTTTTGGCGATATCTCGTCATAAAAAGTTGGAAAAAAAGAAACCAGACCCGAATGTAACGAGTGGAATACAATGAAAAACACCTTTTTCTTCTCCAGCATCCTATTACTGTGCGCCTGTGGTAACACCGAACGCGCTGAATACGTTTTAACAGACGGTTTATTGCGCGAAATTCAAGCAGGAGACAGCAACACCTATGCAGTATTTGACGCTAGTGACCTGGAAAACAACAGTCCGCCGGTATCCTATACTGAATTGCTCAACGCCAAAACTTTACAAACACCAGATGACAATTCAATAACCGTCTTGACGGAAGAGTTTAGCCAAAGCGGCAATATAACCCTACCCTTTGCGCGGCGCATGTTTTCTAACGATTCTGACGGCAACCTCATATTGAATGGCGTATTTCATGGCGGAGAGCATTATTGGCTCACGGGCGAAAATGTATCAGAGTATGGCGGGGTATTATTACCTGCTGATCTAAGCAAATTAACCAGTCCCATCACACTTTCTGGTGCATTAAAGCGTTGTGAGAATATAGTGTGTAATGCGACCATCAATGTTGGGCAAATCACTGTAACCATGCAGCCAGAAGGCACGGAAACCGTGAAAACCAGTTACGCAGACTTTGAGACTTACCGATTTTCTCTGGGATGGAATCTTATCTTGTTTGATAGTGAGAACACTAACAATAATATCAACCAAGAATTGAGAAAGGGTAGCAACAAGCAATGGATTCACCCTGCTATCGGTGTCGTAAAGTTCACCTATGAAGTAGATTATAATGACACCCAAGGGGCAACCTTGATTGGCCAGTTAACCGAAACAAATATTTCCATACCGTCACGCTATAGAAAAGAATAGATTACTTTTTCTTAACTAATTACTCACAATCGGAGTTCAAGCTATTCTCCATAATCAGCGCGCGTAGCGGCCAAACCCTACCGAGAGTGTTGGCGGCACGGATGCCGCCCCAAGCCTACAGTCACGGCGTCTCTCGGTAAGGTTTGGTCGCTACGGGTGCTGGAAGGCGGCACTTTTGCAACTTTAGATTCCGATTGTGAGCTATCACTTTGTTACCGCGCCT
>CALZHW010000135.1 GCA_945787125.1 uncultured Ectothiorhodospiraceae bacterium | reverse complement strand
AACGTGCAGCTGAAAATTTACCCCCTTTGCCAATGGATGCCGAGCAAATCGCGTCTGTTATCGAATTACTAGAAAATCCACCAAAAGGTGAAGAAGCGTTTTTGTTGGATTTAATTATTCATCGCGTCCCTCCTGGCGTGGATCAGGCGGCTTATATCAAAGCGGGTTTTCTCACAGCAGTAGCGAACGGCGAAACAACCTGCCCGTTAATTGACAAGGCAAAAGCCACTGAACTACTGGGTACCATGTTAGGTGGTTATAACATTCAAACATTAATTGCTTTGCTGGACGATGCAGAATTAGCACCGATTGCGGTAACAGCACTGTCCAGTACCTTATTGATGTTTGATGCGTTTCATGACGTGATAGAAAAATCGAAAACCAATGCTTATGCCAAACAAGTCGTCGATAGCTGGGCTAACGCAGAATGGTTTTTGAATAAAACGGAAATGCCTCAAGAAATCACCTTGACCGTATTTAAGGTTGAAGGCGAGACGAATACTGATGATTTGTCACCGGCTTCGGAAGCCTGGAGCCGACCCGATATTCCATTGCATGCGAAAGCCATGTTGATAAACACGATGGATGGTGCGTTGGGTAAAATCAGCGAGCTTAAGAAAAAAGGTCACCCACTCGCCTATGTTGGTGATGTTGTCGGCACCGGGTCTTCACGAAAATCGGCCATTAATTCTGTGTTATGGCATATGGGTAATGAAATTCCTTTTGTGCCGAACAAACATCAAGGCGGTGTTGTGTTGGGCGGCAAGATCGCCCCAATATTTTTTAATACAGCGGAAGATTCGGGCTGTTTACCGATTGAGTGTGATGTCAGTAAACTCAATATGGGTGATGTGATTACGGTTCTGCCTTATACAGGGCAAGTTAAAAACGCTGCAGGCGAGATTGTTTCTACGTTTACCTTAACACCGACCACCATGCCCGATGAAATGCGTGCCGGTGGACGCATTCCATTAATCATCGGTCGCTCATTGACAGACAGAACTCGCCATGCCCTTGGCATGGAAGCGTCTACCGTATTTTTACGCCCGATTCCGGCTGAAGAGAATAATAAGGGTTTCACTTTAGCGCAAAAAATTGTTGGCCGTGCCTGTGGCGTCAGCGGTATTCGTCCAGGAACCTATTGTGAACCTCGAATGACCACGGTCGGTTCGCAAGACACCACTGGTGCTATGACCCGCGATGAGTTAAAAGAGTTGGCTTGCCTGGGTTTTTCTGCGGATTTGGTTATGCAGAGTTTTTGTCACACCGCGGCGTATCCCAAGCCGGTTGATATCACCCTGCAACACAGCTTGCCGGAGTTTTTTCAAACCCGCGGTGGAGTATCGTTACGACCGGGTGACGGCATTATTCATTCCTGGTTAAATCGCATGATTTTACCTGATACCGTTGGCACAGGCGGTGATTCACATACCCGCTTCCCAATGGGAATTAGTTTTCCAGCGGGTTCTGGCCTTGTTGCATTCGCGGCAGCGTTAGGCGTTATGCCACTGGATATGCCTGAGTCTGTGTTAGTCCGCTTTAAGGGTGAAATGCAACCAGGTATTACCTTGCGTGACCTGGTGCATGCAGTGCCGTATGTTGCGATTCAAAAAGGTTTATTGACGGTTGCAAAAGCCGGTAAGAAGAATATTTTTTCTGGTCGCGTATTGGAAATTGAGGGCTTGCCGGATCTCAAAGTAGAGCAAGCGTTTGAATTTGCCGATGCATCGGCTGAACGTTCGGCAAATGGCTGTACTGTGCATTTGAATAAAGAACCCATTATAGAATATCTGAATTCTAATGTGACGTTATTGAAGTGGAT
Source organism: uncultured Ectothiorhodospiraceae bacterium (assembly GCA_945787125.1). Lineage (GTDB taxonomy): Bacteria > Pseudomonadota > Gammaproteobacteria > S012-40 > S012-40 > CALZHW01. Next base: position 7,927 of record CALZHW010000135.1, on the reverse strand, counting down.
GATTAGCAATGGTTACGGTGATGAGCGCACGATTCAACGTCGAATCAATGCAATGCAAGAGTGGATAGAGAACCCGGAATTATTGCAACCGGATACTGATGCGGAATACGCGGCGGTGATTGAAATTGATTTGAATGAAATTACTGAGCCATTGTTGTGTTGCCCTAATGACCCGGATGATGTGAAACCTTTATCAGAAGTACAGGGTGAGCATATCGATGAGGTTTTTATTGGGTCTTGTATGACGAACATTGGCCATTTTCGTGCGGCTGGACAAATCCTTAAAGATGTTAACAATGTGCCCACGCGTTTGTGGGTGGCTCCGCCAACTAAAATGGATGAACATCAGTTAACGGAAGAGGGTTACTATGCTACTTTTGGACAAGCGGGTGCTCGAATGGAAATGCCAGGCTGTTCGCTGTGTATGGGTAATCAGGCGCGGGTCGGTGACGGTACTACGGTAGTTTCAACCTCTACACGAAATTTCCCGAACCGTTTAGGTAAAGGAGCTAATGTTTATTTGTCATCTGCTGAGCTTGCTGCCGTCGCGGCTGTATTGGGTAAAATTCCTAGTGTAGTGGAGTATATGGAGTATGCGCATAAGATCGCGCCGATGTCAGATAATATTTATCGTTATCTGAATTTTCATGAGCTTGATGAGTATCAAGACGTAGCAAAAGCGTTTATACCGATACAGTTGGTGAGTTAGTAGTTAATACTAAAAATAAAAAAGCGAGCTGAATAGCTCGCTTTTTTTATTGGACAAGACCTCCATAGGGTGCATTCAATATACCAGCAATCTACACTACGAACAGCCAACTTTAATTTCCCACACCGTTGAATTATATCGGGCAGGCCAGCTCTGCTGAAATACTGCTATTGTTATTCAAGACAACCGTTGCAGCAGCTGGCTCCGTCTGCATAACATCCAAAGGCAAAAGCCGTCCGTCACTAATATTAACGCTATAAACATTTAATATGCTATCGCGCACGTTGCTTGCGTAAACATATTTTCCACTAACATCCATTGTAATTGAAAATGTTCCGCGCCCTGCGCGTACGGTACCAACCAAGGAGGGTATTCCTGTTTCTGAGTTTATACGAAATGTTGCAACATCGTTTGTACCGTAGTTGGCTGTATAAAGGTATTTACCTTTATAATCAGCAATGATTGCATAGGGATATTTCAGAACTGGAATTCTTGAAATTAATGTGAGTGAGCCTAATTTGAGGTTTATACGATACACTGATAAGGTATTAGCCAGTCCATCAGCCACATATAAAAATCGACCTGTGGGCTCGATGACAGCAGCAGCCGGATTCTCACCTGCTTTTGCAAATCCGATATTGTCCAGTGCGCCAGATCCAGCCTTAATTTTAAAAACAGAGATTGTGCCATCAGAATAATTTGTAACATAGGCAAACTTTAAACAAGGATGAACGACAATACTCGTTGGATATGAGCCGGCAGAAAAGCGTCCAATAGCTTCCAATTCACCTAGTTTGTTGAGAACTCGAAAGACAGATATATCGTCGGTATTACCATTAACGACATAAACATATTGCCCACTTGGATCAATTGCAACCGCTTCAGGACTTAATCCAGTTGTCATAGGCTCACCCCGCTGTTTCAGTTTTCCGGTTTGCTGATTGATGTTGAATAAGGTGAGTGTGTGCTTCCAGATATCGACCACATAAACCAATTTTTCTGTTGCAACCAAATGTCTTGGTGCGAGGCTGACACGAATGGATTGCTGAAATAGGAGCTTGCCGTTTTCTTTTATCTTATAAACCGATATTGTGCCTTGCTGAAGATTACTTGTGTAGGCATAACGTGCTTTGGGGGAAATTTCTTTGCCCGCGAGAGCTAGACCATGAGCCACAAATAAAATCAGAAAAAATACTACGAGTTTTTGAAAAAAAATACTCATTGCAACAGACTGTCCTTGTTATAAAGTTGGATCCACTATTTTAAAAGAGGATAAATCGAACTACTGCCAACTAACTATGAATTTTATCCCCTTTGATTAAAAATCCAAATAAGCTATTTTGGTAATGGTTTACGCATTCAACAATACATATACATAGTTTGACACGGCTGCGTAGAGCTCATCCAAGCTGAGCGCGAAGACACCGAATTACTGTTTGAATTTAATAGCTTACGGATTTAAAAATATATTCTCCTTTGTTTATTCAAGCATTAAGAACTGCACTTGTTCTTAGGCTTACTGATTAGCACCATTATAACCAGGGTAATAGCAAATGCAGATCGAATGCAAAGCAAAACTTCCATACTTGGTGCACATTCCTTTATCACGGGTCAGTATCACCAGGATGGCCAACGGTTTTTAACGCATTCTTCAAGCGGCTTATAAAGTTAAATTGGCCGTGGTGCCAGGCAAAACACTGCAACGCTTTCATTGACTTGATTATGTAAATGATACGCATTGGCGTAACTTAAAATACCAACTAAGAATCTTATATTGTATACAATAACCCATGGCAATTCCTTTATTGTCCCTAGTCAATACGTTATTATACAACCACCCCATCTAACAGGTATGTGTATGTCCCTCCCCGTCATTTTGTTGTTTATTGCTTCTTTCGGTTGGGGTTTAACTTGGATACCGATTAAATTTTTCCATGACAATGGATTACCAGGAATAGCACTGGTGCTTGTAGCTTTTACGGCATTAGCCATTGTTTTTTTGCCTTTTTTCATTCGACAATTTTCTCACTGGCGTTCTCAGTGGCATTTCATTTTACTTATTGCATTTTTTGGGGGTATGGCAAATCTCGCTTTTCAAATGGCGGTTTCTTATGGTGATGTGATTCGGGTTATGATTTTGTTTTATTTGTTACCTGTTTGGAGTGTGCTGGGCGGACGGATTTTTCTTCATGAAAAAATTGATCGACTCAGAATGCTAGCAGTTGCGTTGGCATTAACGGGGGCTTTTATGATTTTGGGTGGCGTTAGAATTTTTGATTCACCACCAGGTTGGATTGATTTCTGGGCGATTGTCTCAGGTTTCGCGTTAGCAATGAATAACATTACGTTCAGAGCTACACAATCGCTTAACATGATCAGTAAAGTCTCTGCAGTATTCCTCGGCTGCGCACTGATGGCGGGTATTTATTACTTGCTGGCGGATGTCGAGTTGCCCGAAGCTGAAAATACGACATTAGGACTCGCCGTATTCTACGGCATTGCCTGGATTACTTTGATCACTTTCGGTACTCAATGGCCCGTGACTAAAATTGAAGCCGGCAGGGCGTCCATTATTATTGTGACAGAACTCGTGGTTGCCGTTGTAAGTTCAGCCATTTTATTACAACAAGGACTTAGTCTGCTGGAAATTACGGGTGCGGTTATGGTCATTAGCGCGGCGATATTAGAAGGGACGAGAGCGACAACAACGTGAGTATTTATTCTAGTTTTAGATGGCAAACAATATGAACAACACGCTGAGGTGGTGTAAGCATATTTCAAAATCTTTCGAGGGATTTTGTGATCGAGGTAATTATTTGATTTCTCCAACCAGCAGATCCAATAAACTGCTGGTTGGAGAAAAATCAACTAGATTGCAGTATTTATTTTACAGCCGCAGGCTCAGTGGCTGGCGCTGATTCGCTCGCTGGTGCTAATTCATTCGCTGGCTTAGGCGCTGTTATGACGGGTGCTGCAGTATCTGGGGCTATTTGTTCTATTAAGGGTTTGATGCCAAGATAGCCTTGGTCATACCACTCGTTAAGATAACCTTTGTACCAAAGGTATCCTGCTGATCCTACGAGTAAAGCTAAAAAGATAATACTTTTCCACGGTTTCTTTTTTACCGCAAATGGATCAGCCATAGAGCGTTTTGCGCCTTTTGGCAAAGCCGCAGTACCCGTTAATGCAGTACCAAATGGAATATTTATTTTCGCACGCGTATTTACCGCCCAACCGTTAGCGTCAAGTATTGGCGCAAGATTTCGTTGTCGCAATTTAAGCCAGGCCAGGATCACGGAAGGGGTGGATATAACGACCATAAGTCCTAAGATTGCGAGCGGCATTTGCCACCAGGGCAAGCTCATGAAGCTAGCCATACCGGTTGTAAGTGCTGTAGCGATAGCACCAACTGCCAGTCCAAGAGCAGCGAATATACCGGCAAACTTTGCCACATCAAATGGCGGCGCCTTAGCATCACCTGCAGTAGCAATGCCGGCAGCAGTTTTGCTTTCCATCGCTTTTTCACGCGATGAAGCCATTTTTTCCGCTTGCTCGCTTATCATGCGTGCAATACGTTTGTAGGGTGACCAGAATGCCTGGCAAATGCTAATTGGGTGCTCAATGATTTTTACAATGGTTGCATCCCAATCGATGCCTTTGCGATCGTAAAAAATCCCGTTGCGACCTACCATCAGGTTGTCTGAATCACCACCCGTGAAAGCGGCAGCGATAGTCAATTTTTCATCGCTGCCTTTGCGTGTTAAGGTACAATACGCCAGATAAGTGCCGCTCAAGTTGGCAAGCGCACCATGTTTTGCCATGTCATCCACACGCACACACAGTTCACAGCTGCGACCATCAAGATAAAGCGTTCCTGCCTGGAATACTGCAGGTGCTTTTCGGGTATAAAAATCTTTAAGCGATACAAAGTTGTTTAGTAGTGTAAACAAGTCTCGATAATAGTGTAGCAATTTATCGACTGAAACAATGGCATTGGCTTCGGCTTCAAGCGACTTGTCTTGTTCGATAAGTGCAAGTATCTCTACTTGGCTTTTACCAGCCAAAATTTCTCTTATCCGAGCAAGTTCGAGTTTTTCTACTTTGGTGCCAGTCTTACGATTCAACCAGGCCTCGTAAGGACTAAAATTTTTTAAAAGTGTTAACCATTCTTGCTCTGTAAGACTAGTCTTGTCACCAAATGATGGAGCTACAACAGCCATTTTAAATTTGCTGATTGCCTCCACCCAAGCAGGATTTAGTCCTTCATCCAAAGGTAATGACTTACCTGCTTCCACCGTGGCCAAAGGTAGTGCCGCAATTGCTTCAGCAGTAGAAGAAAGCTGATTAGTTGCCAATGTTTCGTAGTCTTTTTCAGAGCTATTCAAGTGGCTGACTGAGCGCTCATCAAACGCCGCTAATCGACAACGGGTAAAATAATCATTAACCTTGGTTTTAACTTTTTCGAAAGTTGCTACAGCCGCAGTAGTTTTATCCGCAAATGGCAAGATACTTGTATCATTTTCAGCCTCCAGCCACCAATCGGAAAAAGCTAATGCTTCGCTAAAAAATTCATTTGTTTTGTCGATGGATATACCATCCTCACTACTACGATCAGATTCAGACCCTAGACATTCCATGATGTCTTTGATAACTTTTTTGATATTCTCATCATCGGTTGTATTTTCGGTGATAATCCCGTCACCGTTAAATTTTGTATGCGCAAAAATTTTAGCCGGGTCTTTAGTGTCATCCGTCGTAATAACTTTGGCGTCTGCTTTACCTAGGTTTATTAGAATTTGCTTGGCTGAAGCGAGTAATTGTTTGCCTTCGTCAGTTTCATCATTGATGGCCGAAAGAGGTAACTCTGTATCACCATTTGTGAGATCGTTTATATTTTTGAGAATTGAACCAGCCCATTTCACTTCCGCAAGAATTTCAGGGACACGAATACGCCCGTCCTTATCGGCGTCAAGAAAATCCAAGGTTTTAGTGTCCATTTCCAAGCCGCGAGTAGGGCAACTCAACGCAGCCCACAACTTTTGATCCAATTGATCAAGCGCAAGTAAATCTTTACCAGTTTCAAGCTGAACTTGATCAAATCCACCGGATCGGAAAAAACGCCATTTATAGGGGTGAGTACTTGTTTGTTTTTTATCTTTCATAGGTCGACCTGTTTTTTATGTGAATAGTATGTTTTCAAAAGACTCAAAAATTATTGAAACTTCCTATTACACGTTTATGATTTTGGGAATGGTTTATCATAAAAATTGCGAGATTAATTGTTAGCGAATTAACCATAGGTGGCTCCAACCCGGAACCTGTCATCTCATCTATCCTGATTTGGAAGTCAGATGGGATATTTTTCACTTGGCATTCTGCCTAAACAAGCTAGCTGCAAACGTTTTCAGTTTAAAAAGACAGTCGTATTCAGGTGTGTCTTATTGGAAATTTAATCATTGTTTTACGTGGGGGAGGATTATTCAGATTCTTATTTTAATTGTAAACATCTGAATTGTAATATTTTGTTAGCTTTTTAGACGGGCAGCCATGGTAAAGGCAACGAACTATAGAGTCTCGAGAGTTCACAGAGCCGCGATGTAAGGAAAAATAGAGCAATGATCTCTTGCAGCTTTGAACACCGAAACTTGAGTTAAATGCATCCGCCTAAATTTTATTCACCATGATGCTTTTGGATTTTGCAAAAACCAAGTATAATTCATTCAGGCCGCACTTTTCAAAATGGCATCAGCGATAAATATACTCAAAAAGGCTCTAGACGAAAATGACTATAATTAAAAAACTCAATAAGCTCTCTATAACACTACTTTGCATGCTTTGCATTCCGTTGTCTTTTGCTGGTGGTAATACCGTAGAGGATATAGACATACCTCTTCCCATTCAGTATAAAGATATTGAAATTACGTTCAATAAATCAGACATTAATGAAATTATTTACTCACCCCTTGATAACGGCAGTCTCTATATTTTAAATAGCTATTATGGCAATTTAACACTATCGTCTAGTACCTATGAATCACTAATTACCATCGCCAAATTATTTTTTATGTCGTATGGTGATTTTTCTGAACTTCCAGGTTTACTGCTTTCAAAATCTTTTTCAGCGAAGAATCAAGAAACGATTAACAAGGTTTTTCAGATTAGTGGTCCTGAGGATGTGACAATACAACAGTTAGATAAATTGACAGTACTAGTCCTACGAAAAACTGACGATACGATTAATATTCTAATTGTTAATCCCCATGATAACGATGTTTACTATGTTTTACGCGGTGTTGCTAACCTAGATGAAGCCAATGAGTTGATCACGAAAATAGTTAGAATCTACTAATTGTAATATGGCTCTCATTCAGTTTAATATCTAAAAACATATCTAGACTATTGAAATGTTAAGCTATGTTCGCTCGTGGATAGCCGTCATCAATATGCAAGCAGGTTTTTTTACGCGTAATGCAAATTATAAGCAAAGGTTATTTTTGGTTTAGTCTAATACTGATAGTTATTGGAGTAATAATAGGGCGGACAGTGGCTTTCATGTTGCCACAGGACTTCATAGATCTCATTAGAGACAGTGATTATGGTATATATTTATGCATTTTTGGGCTTGGCACTCCTTTCGCTATCGTTAATCTTTTTGAATGTAAATACATATGGGCGAGATTATTCAAGCGAGGAAATATAGATTTGTTAGGTGTAAGTATGGGCTTTGTTTTGGGGATATCGAGTTTGCTATTTGCTTAAGGTCAAAGCGGCAAAGCGCATTTACAAAGATGGTCATCGTATTATACCGATCTCACTCGGCACTCTGTTAGGGGATCGTCAAAACCAACTGATTTATGGGTTAAACTAAAATCTCTGATAGTCACACACAGACAGTTGGGACGATTCGGATCAAGCGTTTCAATTGCTAGTTGAAGAGAAAGCGCACTATTTTTAATGCCTGCTATATATCCGAAGAAGAGAAGTTTTGATTCTTATTTAGACAGCATTCCAGTCGGCATCCGGAGAACTCTTTCCAAGGAGCGCAGATGATGCTCGCTAACAACTGGCTCGTGCGCAAATTAGGGGGGCAAAATTACGGGGTCACCCATTAGCCAGCCCCGGTCAACAGACAATAGTAATTTAATAGTACAAAATCTTTTCTTTGTGCTATTAAATTACTATTCATTATCTTGAATTGTTTAAAGTCATACACTGCTT
>CALZHW010000134.1 GCA_945787125.1 uncultured Ectothiorhodospiraceae bacterium | reverse complement strand
CTGGTTTGAACTTCGTGAATGGGTTCGTCTTATTTGAGGAGCCGTATACGGACCCGTACGTGCGGTTCTGTGGGCAGACGGAGGCTTTGCCTCCTCTGACCCGATCTTATCCAATTGTTGGGCAAGTCCGGTAAATTGCCTGTTTACTCTTATATAGAAAATATATATTGGAAGGCTATGGATTTTTTCGGGGATTTTTCTGGAATGAAAAATTAGCCCCTAAAAAAATCAGTAGCGTCTCAGTTATTCGTTCTATTTATTCGATATTAGCATTGTGATTAAGGGTAAAGTAGCGCTTTCGAAACTTATTTTTTGATACGTTAACGCACTCATTCGGCAAATAAAAGGGTAGCGTCCCCTTTTCCCCCCTTTTCCCCTTTTAGAGCGGCAGAGGGGGGTGGTTCCGTTTTTCGACTTGCCTGAGGGCGGCTGGTGACAGGAGCTCCTGCTGAGAGAGGCCTTTTAAATCAGTGAGTTATATTTTTTGTTGTTGCGTAGTGCGCAATATGCTATATTTATTCTATGGTTAAATCTTTTAAACATAAGGGGCTGCAGAAGTTTTATGAAACTGATAGCACCGCCGGGATTCAAAGTCAGCACAAGCAACGGCTTCGAATGATACTGGCGGCTCTAGATTCGTCACATGAAATAGATGATATGGATATTCCGGGCTTTAGGCTTCATCCATTAAAAGGAAAACTTAAGGGATTATGGTCAGTTGTTGTGAGTGGTAATTGGCGAATCACGTTCGAATTTGAAAATGGAAATGCCCATGTAGTTAATTACGAGGATTATCACTAGTGAGTATGCACAATCCACCGCACCCAGGCGAATTCATCAAAGAAGTATATTTATCTCCTTTTGATATTAGTTCACGCAAGGTTGCTGAAAAATTAAAGGTTTCTCCCTCCACGTTCAATCGTCTAATAAAGGGTGAAAGCAACGTATCCCCAGAAATGGCCTTAAGACTTTCTAAAACGCTGGGGCGTTCGCCAGAAAGCTGGTTGTCAATGCAAGATGCTTATAATTTATGGCACGCAAAAAAGAATGTAGATCTGCGTGAAGTAGAAAAGTTACAGATAAATGCGGCCTAACGAGCGCTGTCAAACGGGCAGTCCTCCGCAGTGTAATAGCACAAGCCTCACTCCGCTCCGGCCTGCCGCTTTCCGCGATCGTTAACCTATGAGGAAAATGAAAATCACGGATACTATAGAAATTAGGATGGCAACCATTGAAGATTTGGATGCTTTAATTGCTATTGGTGACGACTTATTTGATTTTTCTATAAAAACTGATCGTGCTAAAGAATTTTTTTTCTGACCCAAGGCATCATCTAGCAATTGCCTGTGACTTTAGTAATATAATTGGAATGGCTTCAGTCTTTGACTATGTCCACTCGGATAAAGATTGAGCATCCCCCGATATAATAGACACCCAGTTAAGGTTTAATCTAGCTGAAGAGGTGGCATATGAAACGAAAAACTTACAATGCAGAGTTCAAAAAAGGAACAGTTAAATTTATCAACGAAAATGATATAAGTATTGCTGATGCAGCCAAGAAATTTGGCGTTGGCCCGACAGCACTGCGTCGTTGGTGTGAAAAATTTGAAAACGATCCAAGACAAGCTTTTCCTGGCCAAGGGAACTTAAATACTACAGAGGAGAAATTAAGGCAGCTAACAGAAGAAAACAAGCGGTTGCGACAGGAGTGTGAAATCTTAAAAAAAGCGACGGTCTACTTTGCCAAGGAAATGAACTAAAATTTATGTTCATTGAAGCCAATAGCATCGAATTTCCAGTACTGCGAATGTGCGCAGTACTGGGAGTGAAGAGTGGTAGCTATTATGCTTGGCAAAGTAGACCCGAAAGTAAACGGCAAATAGAAAATCAATTATTGACTGAAAAGATTAGAACTACTCATAAAATGAGCCGAGGCACTTACGGTAGTCCACGAATTCATGTGGCGTTGAATGAAGCGGGTGAAAAATGTGGTCTAAATCGTGTGGCTCGCTTAATGGCCGTTGAACAAATTGTGGCAACAAAACGGAAAAAATATGTAATGACAACAGACTCGCGACACAGTCTTCCTATTGCTGGAAACTACTTAAATCGTGTATTTGAAGCTGAAAAGCTAAATGAAGTGTGGTTAGTCGACATTACCTATATTTGGACGGATGAAGGCTGGCTTTACTTGGCTGCGGTTCTTGATATGTGTTCGCGGCGTATAGTGGGATGGGCAATGGATGACAATATGCGGGTATTTTATTAAACAATCACTTATACTTTATTTTGACTGTAGGCTGGGTACATGCATCCTGAATGCTTGATTAGCTTATAATAGATCCCTGAAATACTTGGTTGTGGTTGTAAGCAACGAGAAACTAAAATTATTTGAATATGCTATTTAGTAATAATATCAATATTGGAATTGTTTTTCTTTGCATTATATTTTTTAATAATAATGCGGAAGCATCACGTTGCTTATTTGTTTCATCCTACCATCAGGGGTATGAGTGGGCAGATGGAATTGAAGAAGGTGTTAAAAAAATATTGAAAAATTACTGCGAACTTAAGCAGATTAATATGAATACTAAGCATTTTAAGGATGAAGCCTACAAAATACAAAAAGGCAAAGAAATAAAAGAATTTATAGAGCAGTGGAAGCCAGATGTAGTGATAGCCGCAGATGATAATGCCTCAAAATACTTGGTCGTGCCGTATTTCTTAAATAGTGATATTCCTTTTGTATTTTGTGGTGTCAATTGGACAGTTGCTGAATACGGTTATCCTGCGGTAAATATCACAGGTATGATAGAGGTCTCTCCGGTACAGGAAATATTTGAAAAAATACAAGCGATAATCCCTAATGCTAAGCAAGGAGACTATATTGGAGTTGATACACTGACTGAACAGAAGAGTTTTGAACGTTTCAACAAAATAGCGAAGCGTTTCAGTTTAATGTTGAGAAAAAGACTCGCTAAAACCCAATCAGAGTGGAGTGAATTTTATAAAGGTGCTCAAAAAAAAGATTTTTTAATTCTTGGTACTAAATCGGGAATTGAAGATTGGAATGATGAAATTGCGTATCAAGTTGTTTTGAAATTTGGGCGTAAGTTTAGTATAACTGACTATGAATGGATGACTCAGTTTGCGGTATTAGGTCTGACAAAAATTCCACAAGAACAAGGCGAATGGGCGGCAAAATCTGCTCTAGAAATTCTTAATGGTACACCCCCAAATTTGATCCCCATCATTCCCAATCAACATTGGGATATGATTATTAACGATCAGCTGCTATCAAACGTTAATGTAAATGTTCCGGAATATATTTTACTAAATAGTAAGAAAGTAAATGTTAGATAGTCGATTTCTTCAATTGAAATTAATTTATACATGGCGTATGAGCACTGCATTTGTATTTTGCACAATTTTCGCTGCGCTATTGATATGGGTTGTACTGCTAGTAGAAAACCAAATCGCAGAGAATTTATTTAGAGTTAAAGCAGAGGCTGCGTATTCCAAGCTTCTTCAAAAGCTAAATGACAATAAGACAGTCATATCTGCTCTTTCAGGATGGCAGCATTCCCAAAATCGTGAGCAGACAAGTGAACTGCGAATATTTTCCAAAGAAATTCTAAGTAATTACCCTCATATAAGCTCAATTCAGTATATAAAAAAAATACCGAGGAAAGATAGAGAAGCTTTTGAACACAAGATGCAAGAAGATGGGTATGCAACCTTTGGAATTACACAAAAAAATCAAAAGGGATTGATTGAAACTCGGCCTGAAAAAGATAATTATTTTCCAACGACTTTTATTGAGCCATTAGAACCGCACACAGCAAGAATACTTGGGTTTGATATGTTATCTGATCAAATTGTTGCGCAATCGATTAAAATTGCTATGGAAAGTGGTAAAGAAACAATAACACCTCCTGTAGATATCTTAGGAGGAGGCAAAGGTTTAATCGTCTTTAAAGCGACATATAAAGGAAAAGTTGTCCCAACTGATAAAAAATCGAGGATTGATCAAATAAATGGCTTGTTCGCCGTATCTATTGTAGCAAATGATATTAAGCCTTTCGTTGTTAGTGCTTTTTCTAGTGGAACTACAAACATTGTGTTACAGCATAATGAAATTGATGATCGCAGCGGTGAATTGTTGAGTCATATAGTTGATAAACGAACAGATGGGTTTGCCGATTTATTTCCTTCTTTTAATATTATGATTGATCTTTCTCATGCTGGACAACCAGTAACTTTACATGTTTGGCGTAAGGCAAATTTTTCTGATTACAACTTTAAAGTACCTATTGGTATATTTCTTCTTTATCTAACGATACTTTTTCTTATCCGTTTATCGTTAAAAGGTGACTTGAAGCATGGAGTCGCGTCTGAAGTTGCTCAAGATGAAATATTTAAAGAAAAAGAACTTGCTGAGGTTACCTTGCATTCCATTGCAGATGGAGTTGTCACCGCTGACATCAATAACAATATAGACTATATGAACGAAGTAGCGGAAGAATTAACGGGTTGGCAAAAAAACGAAGCGGAAGGGAAGTTACTAAACGACATCGTTATTCTCTGTAATGAACATAATCCTAATGACATCAATAATATTTTTAGTAGGGAGAATATTAAAAATGACATTGGAGAATTGACGGAAAATTACTTACTAAAACGAAATGATGAAACGCAGTATTCTGTCAAGTTATCAGCATCCCGCATACGAAATAGGAGTGGCGATATTGTCGGGACGATAATCGTGTTTCGCAATGTTACGAGTGAGCGAAAAATGGCTCAACTGATGGCGTATCAAGCTCGGCATGATGAGCTAACCGGTTTGTATAATCGCCGTGAATTTGAATATCAGCTAAAACGATCCCTGGAAAAATGTGAAAGGGGAGGTGATAGTGATGTTTTATGCTATTTGGATTTAGATCAATTTAAAGTGGTTAATGATACTTGTGGCCACAGTGCGGGCGATAAACTTCTTATTCAGGTAACGCACATATTGCGCATAAATATTCGAGAGTCTGATATTTTAGCGCGTTTAGGTGGTGATGAGTTTGGGTTAATAATAAAAAGCTGCTCGATCGAAAAGTCGGTAGAAATATCCACTGTACTTCATAATGCGATAAAAGAGTTTCACTTTAGCTGGGAAGGTAAAGTATTTTCCATCGGTTCGAGTATGGGGCTGGTGAAAGTTAGCCCAGAAATTGGATCCGCCGCGGAAGTCATGAGTGCAGCTGATTCCGCATGTTATGTTGCAAAGGATAAGGGCAGAAATAGAATTTATGCACATACCATGAATGATCATGAGTTATTGGTTCGTCATGGGGAAATGCAGTGGGTTCATAAGATTAATGAAGCATTTGAGAACAAACGATTCAGATTGTATCGGCAAATTGTTCAACCTTTGTTGGATGCGAGTAATCCTGTGCATTACGAAGTTCTTATTAGAATGGAAGATGAGCACGGCGTGATTGTACCACCCATGGCGTTTATACCAGCCGCTGAACGTTATAATGTCATGCCCGCCATTGATCGATGGGTAATAGAAACCTCTTTCTCAATGATGAAGCAGGAAAATAATCAACAGTTAATTTACAATATCAATCTTTCGGGTAAATCTATCAATGAAGATGGATTTCTTGAGTTCATTATAGAACAGATTAAATCATATGAAATTTATACTCCTAATATCTGCTTCGAAATAACAGAAACAGCTGCTATTTCAAACCTAGCTTCTGCAACAGAGTTCATGAAAACGCTCAAGAGTCAGGGCTGTACTTTCGCGCTTGATGACTTTGGTAGTGGCTTAAGTTCGTTCACTTATTTGAAGAATTTGCCGGTGGACTATTTGAAAGTAGATGGTAGTTTTGTAAAAGACCTTATGGATGATGCCATAGATCGCGCGATGGTTTCATCTATTGCACAGGTTGGACGTGTTATGGGCATAAAAACTATTGCAGAGTTTGTTGAAAATAATGCAATCAAGCAACAGCTATCTATCATGGATATTGACTATGTTCAGGGATTTGGTATCGGTGAGCCGGAAGAGTGGGTAATTGTGAAATCCATAGACAGTATAAAAACTAAATGTGATAGAAATAGGCTATTTAAACAAGGATAACCAACCAATAGCAAACTGCAATCTAGTCCGGATAATTCAGTTTCAACTAATCAGACGTTATCTGTTTAGAATGTCCCATCGGTACAGATAATGACGATGATAAATCAGGGCTTTTTCACTGGAGCCGACGGATTTACAATTCACAATTCATTTGTCCGGATGATGTGAAGGTAAAGTTAACGACGCTTGACTCATTGCTTCGAGCATCTTGGCGAATAAGTGCTCCTTATATAGTTGAGCCGTCTACCGTCTCTTTCCCAGTCACACCCAAAACTTCCGGGTGTGCAGTACAGATATCTGGGGCTGGTGTGCAAATCACGGAAACAACATATGGTGCTGAATTAATACAAGCATTGCTGCTCGCGTCAGATGTAGATCCAATTCTTAGAAGAGTGAGCAAAGCATATGATCTTTTTTTTGGTGACGGCGAGACATATTTTGAAGACTAATTGTAAATAAGTACATAACAAGGCGCTTGTTCACGTCGCATAGCTTGGTCGTTAGGGCTTGTTAGCGTAACTGGATAAAAAATCAGCGACCGTTATCGCTGTAGATGGAAATTCTTTTAAAACCTTTTTATCTTGTGTAACAAGCGGAGAGTTGAGGTGGTGGGCAAGGGCAATAAATTCGCAGTCGTACGAGGAGCAGTTACTCTCATTTATTAACGCAAGTACTTGAGGGGAAGAAACATCAAATTCGTTCTGAGTCATAATTGATTCAGCGGTTTCTTGAAGTTGCAATGCTTTTTCGAGATTGATAATTTCCTTTCTGAGGTATAGCGCTAAAACATTTCTGAATTCACTTTTCCAGAGCAGCGGTGCTACCCATTCAGAATCAAGTTTGTACACAGCATCAACTGATTCTGAATAGGAGGTGGGTAGAAGAAGATAACAAATGATGTTGGTATCAGCAACTATCATGGTCTTCCTTCATTAATGGCTTGTTCAATATCTTCATCAGTAATTCTATTAGGGATAATCTGTGCACGAAGAGCACGAATGTCGCTTAATCTGTCTTTTGGGGATACTTTCTTAGGAAGAAGAGAGCGTTTAAGGCACATTATGACTTCACTATTAATGCTTCTATGGTGTTGTGCTGCAACATGTTTTAGTTCATTGTATAAGTCGTCAGGAATGTTTTTTATGGTCAAAGCGGGCATGGCGTGTACCTCTTTTACATGAAATATAGGTTCCATTATGGTTGCATTATGCTTGTTGGTCAAGTAGTAGTAAAAAGACCTAAATCGGGTAGCTGGTGGGTTTCTCTCCTCCCAGCCCCCACAATTGTGGCTGTCCTCTTAAAATTCTTAATCGTCTTAGTTTCTGTTGGTTGCAACAAAACGACAACTAATGTTGAAATTCCTCCTTACGATATATATTTGCCAAAGGATTATAGAGACAAAGGCCATGACTCATGGACTGAAACCTACAACAATCCTGAGTTTTATCAATGGTTAGCGAAACAAAAACGAACGAATTGATTGAATGTACTTGGAGACAGACTCGATCTGACAGCTACTGCATAATATTAGTATCTGTCAGATCAAGTTTAAATATCTATATCTGAAATTATCTCCTTCTTCTCTTTCCTCCACCTGATGACTGAACAATGACTTCATGTTCCACAGTGGAGACATTGCCTGCGGCATCTTCTGCTTTAGCCATAATAGTATGTGAGCCAGTAGCTTCTCTACGTGTATTCCAGCCGCAACTCATCTCTGTTGCATCATTGGTGATTGCTAGCAAGTTTCCATCAATGTAACAGGAAAGAAGAGAGACGCCGACATTATCAGAACTGCTGATGGCAATTTTTACTGTGCGGCTAACAATGGAGTTTATACTGGGAGATAGGATGTTAATTGTAGGGGCTTCAGTATCAGCAAGTGCTTCTATATTGCTGACTGTTACGGTGCTTGAAGTTGATGCGCTATTTCCGGCAGTGTCAGTGGCTATAGCAGTCACAACAACGGCGTTGCTATTGGTTTCCAGCGTTGAATCCCAACTAAAGTTGTAGGGTGCATTAGTGTCTACAGCAAAAGGTGAGCCATCAATAAATAATTCAACTTGAGTAATACCATTTTGATCTTCTGCAGTGACACTAACCATTTGTGTGGCAATTATTATAGCGCCATTAAGTAGATTCATTGTTATGCTGGGTGCGAGAGTATCTTCAATTGGTGGGCTGGGATCAGTCGGGCTCTGTTGCCCATCACTGGCAGCAAGTACTGCGGCACCGGCATCAACTCGGCCATGGCCGTATTTTTTATCCCAACCGGCAAGGCCTAAATCTTTGGCGGTGGATTCTAATATAAACTCAACCTCATTGGGTGATAATGCAGGGTTGGTCGACATGACAAGTGCAGCAACACCAGCCACAACCGGGCTGGAGAACGAAGTTCCACTCGATGCTGAATAACTGCCGTTATTATTTGTGGTATAAATTGCTAAACCTGGCGCAGTGATATCGACAGAGTTACCAAAGCTTGACCAACTGGTTATTACATCATTTTGTTCAGTCGCTGATACCGTGATAATGTGTGGATCGTCGCCATAACCTAAGTCACTGCCGCTGTTGCCGGCGGACGAAAATACGAGTCCACCTTTGCTTTTCATGTAGGCAGCAGCATCGGATAATGCGTTACTCCCGCTAATACCATAACTAATGTTCGCAATCTTAGCGCCATTATCAGCGGCCCATATTAATCCCTCGACTAAATCACTTATTAACGCCATGCCATCACTTCTATCGGATACACGGATTGGCATCAGGTTTGAGTTCCATGTGACCGCCGCGATGCCTATATCATTGTTTGCAGTAGCAGCGACTGTACCTGCCACAGAAGTTCCATGCCCATGCTGATCTGTTGTATTTGTGTTATTTTCTATGGTGTTATATCCAGTGACTAATAGCACGCTTAAGTCGGCATGGTTGGGGTTGATGCCAGTATCAATAATAGCTACCGTGATGCCAGCGCCGGTATTAATATCCCAGGCAATCGGTGAGTTGATTTTCGGTAAGTGCCATTGTCTGGCATAGCCTGGATCAGAGGGAGATGTGGCGCTTAATGGAACCCATCTATCCAGTTCAGCAAATTCTATATTGGGGTCCTGAGAAAGCGCCTCAACCATTGCCAATTCTGTTTGCGGTGTGACTGAAAGCACATGCACTCCAGTTCGTTGGATTCTACCAACGCTTTTGCCGCCGCGACCTGAAAGTGAAAGAATGCGCGAGAATTTTTCATCACTAAGTCCAGGCACAGTTTTGACAAGAATTTTGCCTGTTGCCCATTTTTTGGATTTTTCTTTAGCATTTGCAACATTGATGGTGCTAACTGCACTAAAAAATACGGCAGCAATTGTTAGAATTGGTAATACTGTTTGGCGTTTGCAAAAGTGTTTGCTAAAAGTGACAAATGAACGGGTGCTAAATCGTTGTATTTTCATGTTTTCCCCATATAGTCTTAGTTATTAGTTATTTACGGATAGTTTTTCTGACTGTGGTGAATGACAGAAACCGCCGTATTATTGTTTTTGTTTGGGTCTTCAGAAAAAACGTGAGTTTACGGCAGCATAGCTCAACTTAGAATAAATTTCATGGTGTACTGTTACCTCACATTTAGAAGGAAACATCATGGCACAACCCAACACACTAGAATCTGTTGTAACCGCATTTT
>CALZHW010000133.1 GCA_945787125.1 uncultured Ectothiorhodospiraceae bacterium | reverse complement strand
GTCCCTTCCACGCTGAATAGGTGCGAACCATTGCTTGCGGTTTCAGCTTTTCCCAAAGGATGCGAGTGAATTCTAAATCATATCCAGGTAACCGACCAGATTTGCCAAAGATTTCCAGCGACATCTGCCAAAAGTCCTCGAGAAAATCAAGTGAATCCTCTTCCTTTACCTCGATATTTGCCTTGATCGCCTTGCGGACCTTCGTGCGGCAATTGCCTGCCAGACGATCCCACATCGCTTGTTCATCTGACTCCAGGGCAAGCAGCGCTGTCTCGAACCTGCGCAGTCGCTCGAACCTAAAAGGACTCAGATCCAGATGCGTACGACGATCCATCGCCCGCAGTTCAAAATAGGACGGGTTACCGATCAGGTTGCTGGACAGCATAGCTCCTACAACGCCCTGCACTTCTTCGCCTTCACCAATCAGTGGCCCCATATATGCCGTGCCCCATCCAGGAAGTGGCGAACCAACTACACGAAACGGTCCCTTCCGCTGTTCCAAAAAGGGCCAAATCCCCGCACATCGCCCGTGTTTTTCCACTTTCGCCAGCACAAGTCGCAGTCCCATTGCCTCCTCAATAGTTTCCAGCCATGGCAAGGAATGGAACACAGTGCGATCAGGCATCTGCGACCACAATTCCGTCCATGCGGATCGTTCACAGATATCCACTTGATAAACTTTCTGTTTCAAAATACGTCCTCATGTATGCTGGTTCGTATCAGTCAGCCGATTCCATTTTCAATTTGTCATCGATCAATAATGGCGCGGGATGAATTAGTTCGTCAACTTGAACCACGTGATATAGGTCCCAACCTTTACCCGTGAGATAAATCTCTCCGGTGTGGGGGTCGTAGGCGATGCCGTTGAGAACTTCGCCTCGCTTTCGTTTACTCTGCGAAGCAACCAAAGCACGGCACGATATTACCGCCTGGACCTGTCCGGTGTTTGGATCAATCACTAAAACATCGTCCAGGCCATACACGTTCACCAATAACCTTCCTTCGACATAATCCAATGCATTAAGACGTCGCACACTCCGGCCACATGCCCTGACCTGCACTCGCCGAATGACATCGAATTTCTCATCTCTGCAGGTAAGCCAGTCGCTACCATCGGTCATGTAAAACCTTAGACCATCTGACGCAAGCCCCCAACCCTCCCCTTTATACTTATAATGATCAATCATGTTCAGGTTTTCTACATCGTAGATCAACGCGACTCCATTACGCCACGTTAATTGAACGATACGATCGCCAAGACATGCAGCACCTTCGGCGTAATATTTCTCCGGCACATTGATGCTTCGAGCTACCTTCCCTGAATTCCTGTCTACTTGACGCAACGAAGAGTGGCCATGCAGCCCTGTACTCTCCCACAACTCCCCGTCACGAAAAAACAAACCCTGCGTGTGCGACCGCGGTTCGTGCGGCACTGTCCTGAGAATTCGTGGATCGATCCTTCGAACGCCGCGGAGGTTAACAATGCGACGGCGCCTCCACAACCAGCCCACCGCCGTCAATCCGAGCACACCAATAGTAATCAGGAACTCGACAATCATAAGATGATAAGTAATCGCTTTCAGGCCGAAGCGGCAGGAGGGAAAAATCAAGGTGAACCTGTGGATTTTGTCTCCATTTTACAACCGCTGTCGTTTTCGGCGACTGGTTCTTTGCCAGAATCCACCTCAAGGCAGTCCGATCATAGACCGCAGTCTCTGCCAAAACATACCTCGGACAAACACTGTAATAATTACAAAAAAGCAAGTTGACAGGCAATGGCTTTGGATAACAAACCGTCTAATAACATTATAGCTGTCCAAATAGCTGTCCAATTATATATTGGACAGCGCCAATCACAGATTTTGCCGTTTTTCGAACACTAGCAATGTACCCACAGCAATATGTGGAGGCAAATTCAGGCTATACGCTAAGTTATTGATTTTAAGGAGTGCCCGCCGCGGCAATCCTTTACAACGGAGCTGCAGTTGAGATAACTCCCCTATATGTCGATTAACCAATCGGAAATTTCTTTTTGACAAATATTCTGTAATTGCATTTGCATCAAAACGCCACACCCAAAGCTTGTTCTGCCCCTTCCCGTAACAAATGCCATTTCCTAAGGGTAATTTCTTCATTCCCTTTTTTGGTTTTCGTATGACAAACCGTACAAAAGATTCAATCTTATGATCCAATGCCGTCTTATTAGTTAAATACAACGCTAACTTACCTCCTGGCTTAATAATTCGTGAAAGCTCATCAAGGGCTCTCTCAGCGTCTGGAATATGGATCACCACCCCCCAGGAAAATACATAATTAAAGTGCGCATCAGGGAAATCAAGTTCCGTAAGATCCTTTTGATGGAATTCTATTCTATCCAATACCCTTTCACTTTTTGCACGTAGGTGAGCCTGCTGCAGCATCGCCTTTGATATGTCTATCGCACAAACACGCATACCGGCCTTGGCCACCCGGATACTGTGAACACCAGGGCCACAACCTGCATCAAGAATAGTTTCTCCAGGTGTGATCTCCATGAATCGCAGCATATCTGAAATTGCTCGATCATAAAGCCAAAGTGAAATAGGATGATAATAGTCATCGTCCCACTTGCTTATCGTCTCCTTTTTTTCAAAGACATCTCTCATTACAGCTCTCCTGTCTCGTTGGTAGTGATTAGAGACTTTTGCATTACCACAGAAAACACACTCGACGGTTACGCTTCAAGACAATGTCCCCTTCGAGGTGGCTTCCTCAAACACCGATAACCTTCAGATTATATTGGCAGCACGCAGTTGTTTCAATAGCTTATCGGCAAGAGCTCCCCAAGGTTTAAGGCGGTGAGCGGGCAGCTGCGCCGGTGCGCCATCAACTGATTCTGGTTCGGTAATGCGCTGAATCGTATCTATCCATGATGAAGTATCCCCTGCGACGTACACAGCCTGCGCGAAACTGACAGAGGCAGGTGTAGGCGTCGCAACGACTGGCTTGGCAGCTGCGAGGTACTCCATCAGCTTAAGTGGACGACATTTAAGTCCCCACTCGGTCTGCGCAGTTGGGAGCATACAAACGTCGAAGCTGTGAACATAAGCGGGAATCTCGCCGTGCCTTTTGACACCGAGAAAATGAACGTTGGGCAAGTCGCGTAACGCATCCACGTTAGGATCTGGGGGGCCGACAAGGACAAAAGAACAATCCGGGAGATTTCGGGCGACTTGTGTGACAAGTAGTGTGTCAAACTTGTGGCGGTCCATCCCGCCAACGTAGCCGATGATAGGCCTGGCGATCATGCGCAGGTCTGCCGGTGGCAGACCATTGAAATCGAAGAACGTCTCGTCAACGCCTTGAGGCAGTAAAATGGAGTGTGTGGTTATCTTCAAGGCCTCGCGGTGTAACTCGTCGCTTACGTGAACAACTAGATCGGCAAGCCGAATAAGCTTGTCATCGATCAGCCTCACATAATCAGCATTGAAGTTGTCAAAATCGTAAGCGGCGTAGTCGTCTGTGCGTTGGTAGACGAGGCCACGCCTGGGTAGGACTTCCATCACCGGCCAAGCGGTAGGCGTATTCACCCAGACGAGTGGGTTTTTAATGCCTAGGCGTTGATAAACCGCGCGGAGTTGTGTTCGAAGAACGAGGGTGTTCATTGCGCGCCCCAGTCGCTGTTGATAGAGAGGTATGGGGAGCGGGCTGTATACGTAGAGTTGTGGAGAGATGCGTTGCAGTAATCGTGAGACACTTTTCAGTTTACGCTTAATGCGCGTCAAAAAAAGTTTGTCGCGTCGGAGGCTTGGCATGCGCATGCCGATGGAGCACACATACAGGACAGGGATTTGTTCTGAAAGGCACTTCATGATCTGGATATCGAAGTGTGCGTGGCTATGATACCACCAGTCTTCACCGCCCAGGCAAACGATCCAGTTACCTCTGTTAGGTGTTTCCATTCGCATCCTTAGGGTGCAAAACAGCGTTTGGCGTGAGAATGAAGGTGCGTACGGCATTAATCAGTTGAGGGGAGGCAAAAGATGATGTACTTCTCCGCGGTTCGGTCCTGTTGGGTTCGGCAAGTTTTGCCAATAACTGATTTTCGTCAGCTGCATGCACGACAAGTCCCATGGCCTCGAGGCGCTTGGCGGTCGCAACTTGGTGGTCGTTCCGGGTTTCGCGCAGGCGACCAAGGCGGGGGAGTATGATAAGCCTCTTGCCGAGATCCAGAGCACTGAGAATGGTGCCCATGCCTGCGTGTGCGACAACGAGACTCGCGTTTTCCAGCTTTTCCCTGAAAACAGGGGGCGGCAGGAACTCGACCCATTCCATATGTTTCGGTCGCCACCCCCCAGGTCCAATCTGTGCAAAGCACTGCGTATCTCTATGAGTGGCCGCCCACTTGTCAACGGTTTGAACTAAACGGTCGAACGGCATTTGGCCACCGACAGTAATCAGAATCACAAGACCGCTCCCTGAAAATCCGGCCCAGCGGGGCGTGCAAGCTCTGGCCACTGCGTGAGCCACAGATCGGCGTAAGGCCGCACGAGTCGGCCGGTCATCGAGAGTTCTTCCACATTGGCTATGCTGTCAAGCCAGATCGTACGAGCCCCCATGAGTTTGGCGAAACGCAAGGCAAAGTAACCGCAAGCAGCGCCGGTCGATACAACCACATCAGGACGAAACCGCAGGAAAATGATCAGTAGACGGATCGCCATTCTAACGAGGCCGACCTTGTTCCAGCGGGTCGCGTCGTTGATAATAAAGAAGCGGCAGCCGGGAACGTCGCTGGCATAACCGCGATTAACCGTGACGTAAGCGACATCCTGATCGTCGAAGGCTGGTTGCAGTCGGAGTAGCTGCACCCAATGACCGCCACCCGACGAAATGGCAAGCACCCGTTTTTTCGGGTCCTCATGGGCAGCATGATCGACACTTAGAACAAGTAATGAAAATATTTTCTGCATACGCTTCCATTCATAAATATTATTGTTGTTCTACACTTAATTTATCAAAAGCACACCTGTATACTCTTGTAATTTTTTTTCGAGCGCCATTAATAGAAAAATTTTCAATAACCTCGGTATAAGCAACTTTAGCTCGATCTTCAGCCATTGAATAGTTTTTGTAAACTTTAATGCATGCATTCGCTAAAGCAACCGGATCATTCGCCTGTACCAACTGTGCAGATTCTCCATTTTTTAGAATCTCACTTATTCCACCTACATCAGTTGAAATGATTGGCACTTTTAAAATTGCCGATTCTAATATTACTGAAGGAATACCTTCACTTAAAGATGACAAGACAAACACATCAAAAGCATTTATGTAATCATAGATATTCTCTTGAAAACCAGCAAATTTTATTTTTTTTTCTATGCCAAGTTCTAATGCGAGTTTTTCCAAAGCCTTTCTTTTACTACCGTCTCCCACTAAAACAAATCTGCAATTTTCTAAGTTATCATTAACAATCTTTGCCATTCTTAAAAAGATATCGTGCCCTTTGACCGGAAAAAGCCGGCCGACTGAACCAATCAAGAATATATCTTTTTCGCTAAAAAGCACTTTCTTCATTTCTTGTCGTTCTTTTTCACTTCTTATTTTCTTAGAATCCACAGCATTGTGTATGACAATTGTCTTATTACTGATAAGGCCCTTTCCGTAATTCTTTTTAATGTCATGCGACACAGCAATGATTTTAGTGAAAATGAGTTTTAAAATAAGTGTATCTACCACTCTATAAATTATATCTTTAACCGCTCTCAAACCCCCTCTTTTTTCAGTCATTCCATGGATTGTTCTGATCAAGATTGTATCCTTACAAAACATTTTAACGAAAAAAGCAATATTGTCTTCAGAACGTTTATGCACATGTACAATATTAATTTTATTCCTTTTTACTATAGTAATAACTTTTTTTACAAGTGTGAAGAATGACAAGTCATCGGAGCAGAAATATGTTTTTATACCCAATGAAGCTATCTTCTCATACACGATTCCTTCGTTCAGAATTATCGCAGTTAGATCTATGTTCTGGTCATTCACCAAAGACCTTAATAATTCATAGGTAACAACTTCGGCTCCTGCCCAAGCATCACCCGTTATTATATGCGCTATACGCATTTTATTTTTTATGCCTTTTTGTGTTTCCATTAACGAAACTCAATTGACAAAATCGTTAAACCAAAAATCCAGCGAGATCTCTAAGGCGCTATCCATATTTTTGAACCGTGAATTCAGTTTGCAGCAATCAGTCTCCCGGCCTTTTGGTTCAAAGAAGGTAAATTGTATTTGGCAGTACATGCTCAAGAGATGAAATTCAACTTAAAATGCGGCAAGTGTTAGACGCCTCTTAATTTTAGAGATGTAAATTATTTTATATATTTAAGGTCAACCTCGCGTATTTTTTTATGAAATTGGTCTTCAAGCCTTTTAATTTTTAATTTTCTTGCAAAATATTCACTAAAGAATAATTTCAGCCCATACCGCTTCATTCGAAACCTAATTTTAAAGTATCGATCCTGAATGCGCAGATATAATTTTTCGGTCATGGTGGGATCGGTCATATTATTAGAAATTAGTTTATACTCTCCTTTAGTCATTAATTCCTGACATTTATATTCAACCAGTCCGATTTCCCTTTTCTTCATTTTTCCTTTCCACTTATCAACAATGCGATTATCAATCTTTGAATAAGTAGTGTATTCAGGATAAGACATCATTTTCGGATCATAATCAATTTTCATAAAATTACAGATAGATGAAAGAGTTTCTTCAGGTGAGGCAATAAGCTGCTCAAATTTTATTTCAACGTAAGAAATATCCTTCTCGAGTTTTTGCTTGACTCCCTCCCATAACTTTATAGCTTCTATCCATCTATCTACACCTGTCCAAACATTCCCAGCCCACCCCATTGCAATATTTGATCGCGCAACGTCACGAGGATCGCGTAATAAATAAATAAATTTTGCCTTGGGAAAAAGACGAAGCAACCGATCATAATGTGTGTGACAAGTTGCTCCAACAATAGGACAATCGCCCTGTTTCTGTATCAAAAAACTTTGGATTAGGGATGGATAATCCAAAGTCCTATCTATTTCAAAACCGGAAGTTAAAAAATTCCAATTTTTTGACAACCAGTCAATATAAGCGCCACTATCCGGCCAACTATTTGGTGAATCAATTCGCTCAACCGCATACTCGAATTCATGTGTCCACGAGATCAACGGATGCGCATCCAACATCAATCTAAGTAAAGTTGTCCCTGACCTTTCCGCACCAATTAAGAAATATGGATTCATTCTTCCCCCAAACAATTATAGAGAGTTGCATTACTCCAAACTTATTGTTATTATATTCTTTTTTAGACATTTTGCTATAGAATATTAAAGCAGCTTTTGGAACGCAACCGTCAGGCGCATATCTATCTTTGTAAACATTTTGTCGGGTCAGAGAGTGTCGAGCTTCTCATGTACGGTATTCGGAATTCTGAAAATGTGGTCGGTACGATGTTCACGAATTGCTAGGGCGGTCTGGTTCTCTTTTAAGGTAGGGAAGCAATGGTATATCCTACGGGTTATTCGGTTTCGAAATGTCAGTGATTCGAGTGTTTCAGCCTTACCAAAGTAGTAATGGCGATGGATGGAGTAGCCCATACGCACCAGCAACTCCTGGATTTCAGGGCCAGTGTACTCCCGCCAATGTCCGTCAGCAATCTCAGATTTTTCTGGATCGAGTTGATCAAAATAATGCTGAATAGGGGCTAGAATCGGATGGCCACGCAGCATCCGAAGTCGGTTTCCAACTTGGACGAGATTCGGAAGTGAAAGATAGAAGAGTGATTTCGGCGCACCAATACGATTTATCTACTTTATGAGGGGTAGGGGGTTGAAGTTCAGATGTTCGAGTACTTCACACATAACGATTGTGTCAAAACGCTCATCAGAGAATGGAAGTAAATAATCTTGCAACCTTACTTCCGCAATCTCTATCCCATGGCGTCCGAAACGTTCCTTCTGCTCAGGCATAGACATATACTCCGGCAAGTCGGCAGCACAAACCTGAAAGCCGAGCTTGGCAAGCGCAATGCTCACTACGCCAAAAAATGCTCCAATCTCTAGAACCTCTCTCACTGGATGGTGTTGAGAAAATTCCACTATATCGACAATAGTGCGTATATACTCATGCCTGTGTGCGGTGAGATACTCTGTTTTCTCTCTTGTCGATTCGCTTTGTTCCCGGAAAGGATCGAGGTCAAAATCTCCGAATTCTTCGATGATCGAATTCACTAAGGATGAAACCTTACCATGTGCATCCATTTTGAGTTGTCCTCTCATTCCAAGTTGCCGGCTTATGCATGAAAAACAAGCACTCAAATTTATGTGTCAGTAAGATTATAGAATGCGCATACAACACTAGCCAAAGAATCGCTGGCTCAGCCACTTTCGGCACCAAGTATAAAGGCAGAATTCATTATCACAACTCACAAAAAACATGTTAATGTTAACTGTATTCAACTATTGTATATGCCTGCCCGAACAATCTCCTTTTTAAGAAAAGCAGCTGTCCCTGAAGCTGAGGCCATTTTCCGATTATATTAAAAAAGCTGTAAATGATTGCGATTTTTGCATCTCCAATCTGTTTATACATATGTAATGATATCCTAATGAACTGAACCAAATAAGCTATTGTTAGCAGCAATATATTGATGTTAACTGATAGAGCCATAATTAAAACAAAAAAAGGGAAAATTAAAGCCCAAAACCACACACTAGTATATAACTTGACAAAATATGATTTGCCGTCATAGGCACTAAGACTTAGCGAAACCATATGACCACAACTATGGCCCATACGGACATATCTCTTCCACCACTGAGAAAAACGCAACATTGCTGCATCGTGCAAAGTCATTGGATGGTGCAAACGATAAATAGACCAACTCTTTTTTCTCAGCCTATAACACATCTCTGGTTCTTCACTCGCGAGAACCTCTGGGTTGAATCCATCAACCTGCTGAAACGCGTCTTTACGTATCATAAAATCACCCCCACATGCTTTCGCCTCTCCAATGGGTGTATTCCATTCAATATCACAGAGCGTATTGTAAATACTGTCTTCCGGGAATCTTTCTTTCCTTCTTCCTGACACAACAGCGCAGGATTCATTACTTTCAAGGTAAGTATACGCAAAAGAAAGCCATCCTTCACAAATTTCGCAATCTCCATCAATAAATTGAATATATTTAAGTTTATTATTTTTTTTATTCAACAACTGAAATCCTTCATTCCTGGCTCTACCGGCACTAAATGGAATCCGCATGTCTAGTCGGACGACATCCACCCCTATGGATTCTACATACTCCACGCTGCCATCAGAAGACCCCGAATCAACATATACTATTCTGTCAATTTGACTGAGGACGCTTTGCAAGCATCGTTTCAACCGCTCCCCTTCATTGCGTCCAATAACAACAACGCCTATATCATCGATTAAATTTTTCAGGATTTAAATACCCCCATGATATTTTTCTGGGAAATTGCGGCACTGATGTGATCCAGTAAAAATGGACATTTTTCTTAGGCTGCTTTTTTCAGTGCCATCTTTTTTTCAAACTCTCTTGGGCTCAGGTAGCCCAGGTAAGAATGACGGCGTTTGCTGTTGTAAAACATCTCAATGTAGTCGACTATATCCAGCCTGGCTTTTTCACGGGTAGGATATGCCGAGTCGTATACACGTTCAGTTGTCAGACTGCCAAAGAAACTCTCGACAACACTGTTATCCCAGTAGTCCCCTTTTCTGCTCATACTAGATAGCATCCCACAATGTTTGAGCATTTGCTGGAACTCCCTGCTGCAGTACTGACTGCCCCGATCCGAATGAA
>CALZHW010000132.1 GCA_945787125.1 uncultured Ectothiorhodospiraceae bacterium | reverse complement strand
AGTCGAGGCCACCTGCAAATCCCTCGTCTCTCAACGACTAAAACGCTCAGGCATGTGTTGGAAAGAAAGCGGAGGTCAAGCGATATTAACCTTTCGCGCGTTATTGCAAAGTAATTTATTTGACGCTGCGTGGGGAATGCTAAATAAGGAATATTTTTCTGATGTTAAAATACCAAAAAATGTTATTCCTTTCCCCAGAAATCACCGGAAATCTGTCAGTGGGTGATCTACACCCTATTTATGGTGCTATTTATGTTCCTGCCGTAAATTTTTCTGCACCCTGGTGGGCAAATTTTGCAGCCATTAGCGTGGCTATCGCTGCGGGAATAATATTTGGCGTATCGCCGGCAAACCGCGCGGCACAAATGGATCCAGTTTTGGCATTGTCCCGGCGTTAACGCTTTATGATCTTATCAGACTTCATAAAACTCACAACAGGATCAATTTTCGCACATCGTATGCGAAGCTTTCTTACTGCACTGGGGATTTCAATTGGTATCGCCGCAGTGGTCTTATTGACCTCAATAGGTGAAGGATTGCATCTCTATGTGATGAATGAATTCTCTCAGTTCGGCACAAATATAATTAAAATTCAGCCGGGGACCACTACGACTCATGGATCCAACATTGCCTCTCTGAGTAGTGTGAGGCCATTGTCTTTAGACGATGCAAAAGCACTGGAAAAATTACCGGGCATAGTTGCTGTTGACCCGGTGATACAAGGCAATGCAGAAGTGGAAACGAATCAGCGACAAAGGCGTACAACTGTTTATGGTGTTGGGCCAAAATTTCCGATTGTTTTTGATATCAATCCCAGTGGAGGATCTTTTCTACCCAAGGACAATCAGGTTTCACCTCGGCCATACGTGGTATTAGGCGCCAAAGTCCGAGATGAATTGTTTGGTGATCAAAATCCCCTGGGTAAACGGGTGCGTGTTGGTGGTCAACGTTTTCGTGTCGTTGGTGTAATGGAATCGAAAGGGCAAATACTGGGTGTCGATCTGGATGACGCAGTTTATATTTCCACAGCGCGTGCTATGGATCTTTTTAATCGCCAGGGACTCATGGAGATCAATATAAAATACCGGGAAAGTGCATCTGTTGACGAAGTCATGGCAAGTTTAAAACGAACCTTGATTGCAAAACATGGCAATGAGGATTTCACTATCGTAACCCAGGAGCAAATGCTCGAAGTATTAAGTTCGGTTTTGAATATTCTGACGTTTGCTGTGGATGCGTTGGGTGGTATTTCACTTTTTGTTGGCGCCATTGGCGTATTTACCATCATGACAATTGCGGTAAATGAACGGGTTTCTGAAATCGGATTGCTACGAGCCTTAGGTGCAAAAAAATCTCAAATCTTGTTTGTTTTTTTAGGCGAGGCCATGGTGCTCGCTTCTATTGGTGGTTTTGCCGGTTTGATAATTGGTGCAGGCGGCACGCATATTTTGGGATTGTTATTTACTGCCCTGCCAGTGCACACTCCTTGGACTTTCGTTGTAATTGCCGAAGCAATTGCCATATTAATTGGTTTAGTGGCTGGCGTACTGCCTGCGAGTAGAGCCGCAAAATTAGATCCGGTTGATGCGTTAAGAACTGAGTAAGTGTAAACAGACAAGTTTGATTGAACTGATTAGCGCAGTGGCCATTTTACCTGATGTTGATTGAATTAAAATTGCTGTAATTGTAATTGTAAATTTAAAATTTGAATTCCATATTATTCTGGATTTAACTCTAAAAAGTGATTAATAAAAGTTATGTTTTTTTAATCCATTTATAAATCTCCATAGCAACCAACACAGTTAATGCCAAACTCAATAGCTGTAGCCAATGAGTGGGTGATATAGGCTGAATGCCAAGCACGTCGTTAAGACCGGGTGTATACATTGCGCCAATATGGATGAGTTGAGCGGCTAACGTTCCCACTAAAAGTATTCGATTTCGAAAAAACTTTTGTTTGAATATAGAAATACTTTCTGAACGACTATTAAAAACTTGTACATTTTCAAATAGCACCATGAGTAACAAGGTACCATTACGTGCTTCATCAATACTAAAACCGCTATTCAGCAACCACTGAAAAACAAGAAAAGCTGTTATGCCGATGATTAGCGCTGAGATGATGACACGTTCAATCATGAGTCGGTTAAAAATGGGCTCCCTGGGTGAGCGGGGCGGTTGCTTTAGTTCATTACCTTCTGCCGGCTCAAATGCCAGGGCAATATCCTGAATACCGTTCGTTACCAGGTTTAACCAAAGCAGTTGCACCGCGAGCAGAGGTAAAGGTAAGCCCATGGCCAGGGCAAGAATAAAGAGAACTAATTCTGCAGCGCCAGTTGATATGAGCAAAAAGATGACTTTGCGAACATTGGCGTAAGCGATTCGACCTTCTTCAATGCCGGAGACAATAGAATTAAAATTGTCGTCAGTTATGACAAGGTCTGCTGTTTCCCGCGCCAGGTCTGTTCCATTTTTTCCCATGGCAACACCAACATGTGCTGCACGTAGTGCGGGCGCGTCATTTGCGCCGTCACCGCTGACGGCAACAAAATGTCCATTACGTTGTAGCGAGTGGACAATGTCGAGTTTTTGATGAGGCTCCACCCGAGCAAATACGCGAGCATTTTGAGTGAGTTTGTCAATTTCGTCATCACTGCTTGCTAGTCTAATTTGCGACCCTGTAACTATTTGCTGAGCTGATGTTGCGAGGTTTAATTCTTTTGCAATGGCGAATGAGGTTATGGGGTGGTCGCCAGTTATCATGGCTACTTCAATGCCTGCATCACGACAAGCGGTTATTGCTGCTTTTGCTTCAATCCTTAATGGATCTATCATGCCGACCAGGCCGAGTAAAGTTAAGTGGTGAAGATGTTCCTCGGAAAAAACTTCGCCTGGTTTGAGGGCAATTTTACCGCTAGCGAGGGCCAATACACGAAAACCTCGTTCTGCTAATTGGGTAACTTGCTGATGTAAAGTCTCCGGCTCAATGTTGATTTCTTTGTCTTTACCGGCCATATGAGAGCACATGGGAATCAGCCGCTCAAGTGCACCTTTGACAAATGCGATCGGTTTTCCATTAACTGTGTTTAATGTGGCGGAATAAAGTATTTCGGACTCAAATGGAATATTGCTGATTTCCGGACAGGAATTTAATATATCTGGTCGATTAAGCCCCGCTTTATGTGCCATTACCAATAAGGCAATATCTACCGCATCTCCATGCGCCGTCCATTGGTTATCGAGATGCCCGAGAAAACCTTCGTTAGGTAGTATTGCCGCCAGGCAAATTCGATTGAGCAAAGCAGTGTCATTAAGCGTTGAGTTATCTGTTGAATTATCTGCCGGGAAAATATTACCATCCGGATTTATTCCTTCGCCGCTTACCGTCCAGGTGTCGTCATTCGGAAAGATAATTCGCTGTACTGTTAGTTGATTGACCGTTAAGGTACCGGTTTTGTCAGTCGCAATAAATGTGCATGAACCAAGCGCCTCCATAGCAACAAGTCGACGGACAATAACGTTACGTCTCACCATTCGATGCATTCCCACTGCTAAAGCAACTGTTAAGGCAACGGGTAATCCTTCAGGTATAGTTGAAACAGCAAGTGCAACTGCAAGCATGAATATTTCACTGATAGGCATACCGCGTGAAAAAGCGATAGCTGCCATAATGACTGCAGCAGCGGCAATAATAATTGCAACTTTCTGAGTAAAACGTTCCATTCGAACAATTAGAGGGGCTTTGGTTGTTGATCCGCCCATAACATCTGCAGCGATACTTCCAACCTGGGTTGTTAGTGCAGTTTCGACTACAACGCCCCGACCCCGGCCACGTACAACAAATGTACTTGCGAAAACCATATTGATTTGATCAGCCGGGGCGGTATCGACATCGAGAATCTGGCTGGCATTTTTTAAAATATTAACAGATTCTCCCGTTAATAAAGACTGGTCTATCTCCAGGTCATGGGTGGTTAGCAGGCGTATATCTGCTGGTATTCGATCACCTGATTCAAGTAGTACGATATCGCCTGGTACAAGTTCTTTCGAGTCAATTTCATAAGCATCAGCATCACGTAAGACACGGCTCCTTGTGGTGACTAACTGTGTCAATGCAGATGCTGCTCGTGCTGCTGAATGCTCCTGGGCAGTACCAATAACTGCATTAATAAGTAATACGGCAAATATAAAAATGGCATCTAACCATTCACTTATAGCCATGGATAATATAGCCGCGGCCAATAAAACGTAGATGAGTGGACTGAAAAATTGCTGAAGAAAAACCGCGAATATGCTTTTGGATTTTGCTTGAGGTAATGCGTTAATGCCAAAATGTTCAAGACGTGCAGCCGCATCACTTCGACTTAGGCCGTGAGTGGAGCTACCCAATTGATCGAGAATTTGCTGGTGATCAATCGCGTGTGCATTCCCGCTTGGAATACGCTTGGTTGTTATACCCAGGTTTTCATCTATTTTATCAGGCATTTTGATATCCATTCTGTCATCACGAAATCAATGTTGTTATTAATACGTTGACATTAAAACCGCGTTTGTTGATTTATTGTAAACTATCTATTGCTTTGAAGGCTAAGGTAATCTGGTTTCTTTAATTAAGTTTGTGCCCAATCTTATATAAATTCATTTGGTGAGCTTGATATAAACATTAAGGCTTTTGACATGTTTTCTAAGCATTTAGAATAGAGATTGATATTTGACGATGGTCTCAATCCCGGCTTATAAAAAGATGAACAATTCAATTGTTCATCTTTTTATAAGGCATCTGCAATGGAAAGGTAACGAGTTACTTCAATATGTCCGGGTACCATCTGTAAAACTTTTCTATAAATCAGAATGGCCGGTTCCTTTTTCCCAAGGCTCGCGTACGCTCGGGCAAGGTAAACCTGGGCAGTTGCATCGCTGGGATATCTTTCTACAACTGCACTTGCGTGTTTTTCCAGTGCACTCCATTGCAGTTGTGCCTCTTCAGCAATCATAAGCCGAATATGTGCGTGGTATTGCCATGGTGCTACATCTAACACTTTTTTGGCATGAAGTGCTGCCTCCCTCCAACGTGTTTGTGCGAGCAGGGGTAAAAGTAATCCAAGTCGTGCGTCTAGTGAGTTAGGGTTGATTCTTAGCGCTGACAGGTAGTCCTCAATTGAGCTGTTGTAGTTTCCCACTAAATAATTTAGCCAGCCGTGTCTTATAACGGCGAATTCGCTTACTACTTTGGTTTTGGTGTATTTCTCTATGGCTTTGGCAGCTTCAAAATATTTATTTTCACTCTCTAGTCGAAAACTATCAGCCCAGTCATTGGCCAATAATGATGTTGTGATTGTCGATAAAGAAAAAAATAGAATTGATAATTTTAGGGTGATATTTTTCAAAATATTTTTCCTACCAGGTTATAGATATGCTGAGGTTTAAAAAATGATAATTGTATTTTTGGCTATTTGAAAAACTGCGATATTGTTTGCTACCGGCGGTGATTGCAAGATATCCATCGTCTATGATATTCCAGTTTGCGGAGATAAAATAACTGCCTGTTTGTTTATCTTCTGTATTGTAGATTAAAAGGGTTTCCTGTTCTACAGCGTAACGTCGTGAGCCTACTAATACACCGATGAGATAATTTTTTGGTAATATTCTATTTTTACCGTTAACTCTCCAGTTTAGTTTGATGGAATATGACTCATTGGTTTGATTCTCATCCTGTATATAATATCCTTTTGAAATAAACCATAAATTATTAAAGCGCGGAACGAAGCCGAGGTTTATCGTGTATTGATTTATATCGAAACTGTTATCTCTTCCCTCACCATAATCTGAATAGGCGTATCCGGCGCCAAGTATAATGTTTGGCTATTATTTAAATAATAAAATTCTGGAGAAATGGCGAGGGCCTTGGGTGAGGTATTTCCGTTAGTTGAAAAAAGTGAGAGCTTAGAAAAAACTGATCCAGACAATGAATCAACTGATATTCGATTATGGGCGAGAAAGGCAATTTTTCTTTGGGTTGAATTTGATGTGCCGTCATTAAACATATATATAACCTCAGTCGCTTTTAGTGTGAATCCGAACCGTTCCAGGTAAGATAATCCAAAAATAATGGAAGCATTAGTGCTTGTGTCTAAAACATCCGTATTTTTATAAACGCCATAAGTTCCGTCAAGTGCAACGTAGTTATATCAGCGTTGTTCGTTAGCAGTAACGGTGCTGGTTAATAATAAAAGACATATGAGGCTTGTTAGCTGATTATTCATTTAGGTCTATTTAATTAGGTCTGTTGAGTTGGGTTTATTGAGTTAGGTCTATTGAATTAGGTTCATTCATTTTAATTAGCCATTCAGTTGTTTTTAGAAGGTATGCCAGTGTCACCTAAGTGGCCGCTTTCTTCAAGGTTCGCAAACCATTTTTGATTTTTATATTCCAAAGAAACATATTCACAACCTTTATTAAAGGATAGTTCGCTGTATGTTTTTGCTATTCTGTTAAAAAAATTGAATAAAATTTATGTTCCGCATTTTGTGACCAGTGCTTTTTGTGTTCTGCTTTTTGGCGTGAATAACTCGACTCTAATCCTGCGCCTAAGGGAAATAATAATAAATACAGGATTCTCTCTACCCTGGAGAAAGGTAATAATGACGCTGACGGTGAATCCGTCCATCGCGTTACGTCATTTGTAAAAGGAGTTAGTCCAACACATAGCAGCCACATGTCCAGAAAAGAATCACTTGGTCCTTGGCGATCGTAAAAGGCCAATATTCCATTTGTTTCAAGAAATGCTGCACTCGCCCCATTGTCGCTTTGTAATCGAAATTCGCCTAAAAGAGACAGGGTGACAAATAATTTTCTTGATGTAGTCGTTCCTTTATTATCCGTAAATTGATAACAGAGTCTGTGACCCACAGGCAGATGTAGCGGTACAGCAAGTTCGGCGGTGGTTTCCAGTGGTGTAACGGCATCATTTTTTTCAGGGCGTGATACTAGTTTTAGTTGCTGTTTATCTTCTTTTGGCCCGGTGATAATATTTGTTAAATGAAATGGGTAGGTTTCACTGCCAAGAAAGGCATCTCTCTGTACTTGTATGTGTAAATGAGGTTGGGGTGAACGACCGGTATTACCGCAAGCGGCGAGAATTTCTGTGGGTATCACAGACTGGTTTTCTTTTACTTTTATACTGTGTTGCTTTAAGTGAGCAAGTAATATGTATAATCCCGAACTTAACTGGATCAAAATAAAATTCCCCTAATTGTTCTTCAAATCAACGGAGATAAGAAGTATAAAGCACCTTTTTGCAGAAAATCAAAAGTATTTATTTGGTTCAGAAACGCAGAATCAAGATGATTTGCTCAAAATAGATTTCTTAGGCGCAAAAATGACTGTTGAAGACGATTTATCACCCTAAATATAGAGCAATTATTCGTCAAATATCAGGTGCTTATTTTGACAAGCCGAGCGTATTTGTCACTACAGCATGTGAAAGCAGAGTGGTCGATCGTGTTTATTGAATTTTTTCCTATGTGTCAGCTTGAATCGTAGATATCCCTATACCGCGCTGGCTTTCTCGGTGGCGCTCGTGTCGGCAGTCCTAGATGTTTGATAATTTTCACTATGGTTGCCGGGTCTTCAATTGCGGCAATGATCCTGAGTTTACCCTGGCAATGGGGACAAATTTCGATATCGATACCAAACACCCTTTTGAGTAAGCGTGCCCATTTGACATGGAAGTCACGGTGCCGTGTAGCACATGGAAGTGCGAGAACGGCCAGGGAATGTATTGTTTGCGAATACCTGAGCAAGCGATTTCTTCCTTGACGTCACCACCGCCACTCTCATCGGGTGGTTGAGGAATTATCTGCGAACGCAGTTTTGCATTTGGCGCCAACACGCCATGGTAGCGTGTTAAATTCAATCGCGGTCGAGGGATCAATGCTGCCAGTTTCTGCATGAATTCTAAGGGTGTCATGACTAAATGTGTCGTACCATCTCGGTAAGCACTTTTGAGTTTTAAAACAACATCGCCATTATGATTGACTTTCACTCGCTTTTGTACATGGATGTACTTATGCGGCGAGGCCAAGGATGGCCAAGAGCCGTCATTGGCCAGTGCAGGACGCGTGATGTATCGACACAGCTGTTCCAGCTTGCCTCGATTTGTCGGCGCGCAATAGGTATTGGCATGTAAACTAAAACCACCGTGACTAACATAGCGATCAGAGGGAATATCCCAGTCTTTCGGTTCAGCCGTTTTTAGTGTTAATACTTTTTTGCACAGGGATGTGCTTATACTGCGAAGCCATGGATGGCTAAGAGCAGTGTTGCCTAGCTCTTGGGCCCAGTGCAATTCGATAGGTGCAGGACGCCGAATGTAATGGTACCAGTGAGGGATCAATGTCATCCGTTTCCTTAAGACCCAACATGCCCTCCTCTTCGATAAGAAATCCTTGGCGTGTTAAAGATTTCATGAGACGCTGCATGATCTGCTGCAATAGTTTTTTCAATTGTTCTTCTGAAGGTGGTGGCACAACTTGAAATAAAGGTTTGCCATCTATCATGCGATACACGCCATCTAAAAAAAGG
This sequence comes from uncultured Ectothiorhodospiraceae bacterium, assembly GCA_945787125.1. Taxonomy (GTDB): domain Bacteria; phylum Pseudomonadota; class Gammaproteobacteria; order S012-40; family S012-40; genus CALZHW01. Next base: position 1,450 of record CALZHW010000132.1, on the reverse strand, counting down.
CAATGCAAATGAATATTAAGATTGGCCGCTGACCCAAATCGTTGTATTAACGTGACGGCACCGGTACTTGCTTCCTTTTTTTTGAGCCCAGCTTGTTGAATAAGAAACGTGGATATCGCACGATGAATAACTTTCAAGGCGGGTGTTAACAATTGCGGTTGCGCAGCAAATAATATACGCAGTGGAATGGGAAACGAGATTACCCTCGGCAATTGCTCCTGCATTGCTCTACTACACGCCATCCCTGGCGATAATTGTCTAACGGGCTCTTTAGGAATGACATTGTCCACCAAATGGGCCGCAGACTCGGCAACCGCTCCTGCGTTGCTCTACCTCCTGCATCCATGCAGTCGTCTGCCATCCGACGGGCGCCGCAACTGGGACAAAAGCCACGCTTCTTGCAAGAAAATGCCACTATTTTTTCATGCTGGCAATCGCCACAACGCAAGCGTAAGAAACCGTTACTTGAAATGCCACAATCGAGAAAAGCTTCACTACTTTTTTTGACATATGCTAGTAAGCCATACTCAGTTTCCGCTTCCACCTGTGCGAAGAAAGTTTCAACATGGTTTTGAACTAGCTGGTAAAGTGTGTTTTTTTTTAGGCCGACGCCTTTCTTAGTGAACGGGAGCCTGATCTAACTTGGGTGACCCAGTGACCATCGGCGTGACTTTTTATTGTGATTATTTGTACTATCAACCCTATTCCAGCAGGCGCATAATATCTCTCTAATGGAGTGCCCCTTTTATATACCTCCTTAAAACACATTATTAATAGCATATCCCCTTTTTTAGATAATTGGAAATTACTTTTAAACTCATCAAAAAGCTTGATTGATTATGGCGCGCGCTGTAATTCGCGCTTACTATTCAACCGTCTCAATTTGATTATTTTTACGCAACTTTTCTAAAGTTAAATTTACCAATAGCATTTGTTTGGCGCTATTAAGTTCTAATCAATCTTCGCCGCTATCTCTTTTATTCATTGACGATGGTTTATTTGAATAGCAGGACGATAGTTCGAAACTCTACTCGACGACATTAATCGAGCAATTTACAACCTGCTAGATTCCTACAAATTTATATTAAGGTGTTATTCAAGTCCTTGTTTTATTTTTAGCAGTTGCGCGCCTTAACAAAACATGGAGAAAGAATACGCTAAATGTTAAACATGGAAGATACATCACTACTTGTTTGGAGTATGGTCTTCGGGGTAGTCGGATTCGGATTTTTTTCATATGAAAGAAAGCAAAGAGCAATAGTGCCTTTATCCAGTGGTATATGTCTGTTTGTCGTTCCCTATTTTATATCGAATCTTTATATGCTTATTATTTCCGGTTTGATTCTAATTGCGTTACCCTATTTTGTGAAAATATAATTTCTGTTATCACCCGTCAATTCAGGAACGTGCATGAAATAAATTACCCATCTTGCATCTCATCTTCAGCCCG
>CALZHW010000131.1 GCA_945787125.1 uncultured Ectothiorhodospiraceae bacterium | reverse complement strand
GACTATTGGAGCCTTCACACAACCTGGAGGTTTTAAAAATAATGAACAGAAAAAATCCCACAGACTTTGGTAATGACATGCGCGAAAAAGTCATGTCTATTGCAATGAAGCGCAAAGAGGAATATTTAGGTGCTAGGGTGCCAAAATCTTTGAAAGAAACGGTGATTGGGCGTGCTGAAGAAATGGGTATACCCGTTTCGTTGTTAATTCGCAAGGTATTGGAAGAGGCGTTTGCTGAAAGTTCAACTACGTTGTCTGACATTCTAAACAGAAAAAACACCCCTGTAGACGAAATAAAGCTAGAAAAACCTCGTCATCACGCCGATGACGATATACTAGGGTGGAAATCAATTGAGGTTAATCATGATCGTAGCTGTGAACGTTGTAGAGAGCCATTACCAAAGGGCTCTCAAGCATTTTTGGGTTTTACCGCCAGTGATTCCAGCTACGTAATTGTTTGTTATCAATGCAAATCACAAATCATCAGCGAATAAAAATTTTAGGCATTAGTCTGATATTGTTGTTTTGGTCTTTGGCATCGTATGCCGCCGAAAGTGATATTGATATTGATATTGCCTTGCCTGACGATTTAGACGCATTACTAGAAGCGGCAACGCCCTCAAAACACACTATTAGCGGTTATTTGAAAAACGAAACGGCTTATCGTTTTGATGAACCGCGTGTTTTCACCAAAATCAGGAACGTTTTATCGATTAACTATCAATACATTTTCAACCGGCGTGCGAAATTTTATAGCTCGGGCTGGGCGTATTATGATCATGTTTATGATTTATATGACTACGATACAATCGCAGCACGTAGTGTGCGGGATGAAAAAGAGCCGCTGGTGTTTCTGGTTCAGCTGGATCAAGAAAAAGACGCTTATGGTTTAGATCTTCGTGAGTTTTATTTCGATTTTTATTTTGATAACCTCGATGTGCGGATTGGTAAACAATTTGTCGTGTGGGGTGTGATTGAAGGCATTCGTGTTGTCGATGAAGTGAATCCATTGGATTTCCGTGAGTTGATAATTCCGGAGATACTGGACTATAGAATTCCGTTATGGACCCTGAAGCTAGATTACTACGGGGAAAAGACCAGCTATCAATTTCTCTGGATTCCTGATTTAACGTTTCATGAACCAGCGGCAGCAGGCTCAGAGTGGGAGTTATTTCAGGTTTTACCTGCCACTACAAAACCGAAAAGTTTTGACCCGCGTTTTTCTGAGGTTGGCTTTAAAGTGACACGTGAAATGCTCGATGCTAAATTTTCGCTGAGTTACTTTTATACCTGGGATGATTACCCAACCACCTTCCGTGTTATCTCTGCGCGCGAAGTGCAGAGTAATTCACAAGAAGATTTAGCCATCTTTCCGACCTATATGCGGATTCACATGTTTGGTTCTACCATGACCAAGGAAATACGCGGCAATATATTGAAAGCTGAATTTGCGTTTGTGAAAGATAAATATTTTGCCACCGTTGATAAGTTTGATATCAACGGTTATCTAGCCGGTGACGGCGATTTAAAGCGGAATCATTTGCGTTGGGGTGTAGGTTATGATTTTAGTTTTGGCGGTGCTGACTTTAGCCCCTCCATCAATCAACTCTTTATAATGGGCTATGAAAAAAGTATTTTGGATGATGAGCTCGACACTACGCTTAACTTCTTTCTTCGCAAACCTATCCAGCGCCACTCTGCGGTTTTCACCTTACTGGTTATTCATTTGATGAATTTCAAGGAAACCTATATCAAACCGCGCATGACATTTAATCTGACCGATCGATTTCAAGTGATACTGGGCGGCGACTTTTTTACCGGTCAACGTACAACCTTCGGCCGGGAAGCGGCGCCGGATGAGCCGGGCGGGTTGATTGATCCGAAGCAGGCCGCGCAATTTTTAGGGAATTTTAATGAAAATAAGCGTGTGTCGGTTGATTTTAAATATAACTTTTAAAATCGAAGTAAAGGCTCGTGGTCTAAATTCAATAGTACCGCAGGTGAAGTTAACGCTAATTCGTTAGACTCCCGGATAGGGCTCCGAACTAATGGTGGTTTTTGAAAAAAGTATTGCCCCTGTTTTTTCTGTAAAATTGGCCGTTAAACCATAGATGCAGTAGATGAAGCTCTGCGTTATTCAAATAAAACGCACAAATAACAGGTAAAACGGTACGACTGTTTTTACAGATGCACAAAATACTCCCGCACATTGTGCGGCTTAAGGCTTAAATAGAAGGGATGCCATGCTCAAGAATATCTACTCAATTGGATTTACTTATCCAAAAACTGTAATCAGTATTATTGCCGCTTTAACTATATTTTTTGCTTTGCAGCTCGATGGGCTGCGCTGGGAAACGGACGCCAGAGTGTATCTCCCAAAAGGTCATGATGCCATATTGTACGATGAAAAAGTCGACGAGATGTTTGGCGTTAAAGACTCGTTGATTATTAGTATCGTGAATGAGGTTGACAGTGTTTATAATACAGAGACACTCGAGCGAATCGAGCGAATCAGTAAAAAAGTAGCAGAGCTTCCCGGTGTTATAGCGATTAATGATACTGATGTTGCCTCATTATCAACGGCCACCGTATTTGAAGGCGATGATACCAGTATGGGATCGCGCCTAGTTATGCCTCAGTTGCCCAAAACTGCAGACGAAATAGAACGACTCAAGCAAACTATCCAAAAGCACAAAGATATTTTGGTTGGTAATATTGTTTCCGCAGACGGCACCGCCGCTATGATTCGTCTTAAAATCAAAGAAGGCGCGCAACACCGTTATATGACCTATTTCCAGGTTAAGGGCATTCTGGCTTTGGAAAAGGGCGAAAACCCAACCGCAGGTCCATGGGACGATGGTGAAGACAGTGGCAAGTGGGGTGGTAATGAGTGGGTAAATTCAGATGGCACACCAAAAGACGATGCCGACAAAAAAGAAAATGAAAATGAAAGCAAAACGGATGTTGACCAACCTTGGGAAGGCAATAAATGGGTATCTGCCGAAGGGGCACCGAAAGAGACCACCCAAAAAATAGAAAAAGAAGAAAAGCACTGGAACGGTAATGAGTGGGTTAACAATGATGGCAGCAAAGCTAAATCTGAAGTAGAAAACGAGACGAACTGGGCAGGCAACAAGTGGGTTAAAACTGATGGCATGCCTAAGGCAGTAGCCGCCGCAACAGCGGCACCTGAAGAAGCAGATTGGCAAGGAAATAAATGGCTGAATCCAGATGGCGCGGCAAAAACCGATCCTAACTTGGCTGATCCTGATTTCGGTGGCAATAAATGGGTTAAAACTGATGGCAGCTTAAAGCCTGCGGCGAGTAAAACAGCCATTGAAGAAGCCGATTGGCAAGGTAACAAATGGGTAAGCGCTGATGGTGAATTAAGCATCGACCTGAGTGCTGATGCAAAAGTAGATCCTGATTTCGGCGGTAATAAATGGGTTAAAGCCGATGGTTCAACCAAACCGGCTGCGCAAGTTGCAGAGATTCAGGAAGAAAGCTGGCAGGGTAATCAATGGGTGACGCCTGATGGTTCCTCGAAAGTCGATCCCGAAATAGAAACAACCGATTTTGCGGGTAATAAGTGGGTCCAAGCTGATGGCTCGGTAAAACCAACCGTTGAGAAAAAGGAAATTGAAGAAGCTGGTTGGCAAGGTAATAAATGGGTTGATTCAGATGGCAGTGCCAAGCCAGCCACTGATGTCGATGAAACTAAAGCCGAAGCCGCGCCTGTAATTGCCAAGGCCGTTAATGATGTTTTCCATATTTCCGGTCGCCCAGCAATTGAAGTTTCTTCGGGTCTCTATGCGATGGAAGATATGCAGTTAATGGTGCCAACATTGATTGCCGCGATGGCGTTAGTGCTGTTAATTATTTTCCGTACCTGGCGGGGAATGTTGTTACCCATTGCGGTTATGACGATCGCGATTACCTGGACGTTTGGTCTGATGGTGGTGCTTGATGTGCCGTTGTACACTATTTCTACCATGTTACCTGTGATACTGGTTGCGGTAGGTATTGGCGATGGGGTGCATTTGATTAGCGCCTATTATGATAAAGTTTTACATAATCCTCAAGCCGATGCTAAAACAGTGGTTAGTGAAGCAACGTTGGAATTAGGCCCACCGCTCATCATGACATCATTAACCACTGCTATTGGCTTTCTCGCATTGATGTTTGCTGAGATGCCGCCGTTCAAAATATTTGGTGTATTTGCGATGGTCGGCATACTGTTCTCATGGATCATAAGTATCAGTTTGTTGCCTGCAGTGCTCAGTTTGTTGAAACCGAAAGTAGGTAATTATTTAGCTAAGCGGCGTGCGCTGCGGGTTTATTCAGAACAAGATCGATTGTCGTTATTTTTAACTGGCACTGGTCGCTGGATTGAAGCTCACCGTAAAGGTGTGTTTGCTGCGTTAAGCATTCTCGTTATTGTTGCTTTGTTTGGTGCGTCCAAGTTGCATGTTGACTCAAGCTGGATGAGCGATTTCAGAGAAGATACGGATATATCACAAGCGAATGACGTGCTTAATGATAAATTTTCAGGCTCAATTTTCCTTAATGTTGTGATTGAAGCCGCAGAGAAAGATGCCTTTAAAAATCCGGCACTGTTAGAGAAAATGGAGGCTTTGCAACTGCACGTGAAAACCTTGCCTTATGTGGGCGATAGTATCAGCGTGGTTGACTACATTAAAAGCATGAATAGAGTATTGCATTCCGATGATGAGCGCTACAATGTGTTGCCGGATACCCAGGCGCAAATTGCGGAGTATTTATTTGTGTTTTCAGTGTCCGGTCGCCCTCAGCAATTGGATGAAGTGGTTGATTTTGCCTATCAGACTGGACTGGTGACGGTCATCATTAAAACCGATCACACCAAGGACTTAAAACACATTATTGATTCGATCAATGCCTTTGTGGATACGGAATTTAAAGACCTGGATGTTGATGTTAATCTATCCGGTTCGGGTAATAATTCCTATGTGTGGGCTGATTTGTTAATCGATAGTCAGTCAACCGCGATTGTATTATCAAAAGTCGTTATTTTGGTGATTGCTGCGCTTGTATTTATGTCTTTTCTGGCGGGAATTTATGTTGTTATTCCAGTGACCTTATCAACTTTGTTTGTTGCTGGCGCGGCTGGTTGGTTATCAATCCCTTTAGATGTTTCCACGGCATTAGCAGCAGGCATTGCTATCGGGGTTGGTGTAGACTATGCGGTTCATTTTATTTTTCGTTATGTCAGGGAACGGAAGTTAGGACTTGAGCATCTAAACGCTATGGAAAATACACTACGAAGCACTGGACATACCATTGTACTCAATGCTGTTGTTGTTACTGTCGGCTTTTCTGTGCTGTTTTTCTCACAATTCCCACCGCATGTTAAGCTCGGTTACTTTGTGACAGCGTATATGATTGTTAGTTGTATAGTTGCTATTTGGATATTGCCGGCATTAATTTCTTACTTTAAGCCGTCTTTTTCTCGACCCAACAAAACATGAGATTAATAGCAACTTTAATTTTATTACTAATAACAAACTCTATTGCAGTTGCAGTAGAGAAAAATGAGGGGTGGATATTCACCCCTTCAATCGGGATCAACAAACTCGCGCTGAAATCCTTCTATAACACGGTTTACACCGCACCGTTTAAAGGTTCGGTGGAGATTACAACGGATTTAGCCGAAGATGTTGAGGGCCAAAACCAGTATCCTATCGAAAGCTTTATTTTTCAAAATGATCTAAAGAAGAATGATTTCGATATAGAAGCCGGTTTGGAAATGCGACGAAGCTTTGGTGTCTCTAATGATTTTTTTATCGGCATAAATGCCTGGGAAACTAATTCTGATGCAGAACCCATCAAGGTCACGTTTCCTTTGCAGGGTGATCGATATAATCGGGCGATTTATGCGCGTAGTGGCAAGCTAAGATATACCCAGTTTTTTGTTGGTGCACGACATTATTTGACGAAACGAAAATCTAAACTCAATGCTTATTTCAACGTAAGCATTCACGAGCTTTATGATGTGCGCTATGAAGAACGTAATGTATTTGATTTTATTGCTGGTGCACCAAAAGGCTTTAAGCGAATTTTTATTTTCAAAGCCAATGCGACGAGTGTCTTGATGTTTCAGCTGGGTGCGGGAGCCGAGTATCGTATTGCGGAACGATTTTCCTTAGGCATAGAAGGTGCTTATTCGATTCAGTTCAAAGATGGAACTTTGAAAAATGTGAGTGTTAGTGACGACTCTAATGAGGGGGACCGGATTAAAACTGAGCCGGCCGTTATCACGGCGTTACAACCCACACTAGAAGCCGCTGCACTCAATGCGGATGGCGTGAGTTATAACAAAGTTAGATTGCGCTTTGATGGTTGGCATTTGCTGGCTAAATTTAATATTCAGTTTTTTTAGATGTGCATGTATCCAGCATTATGATAATGATTTATTCTAAAGCATTACTGAAATTTATAGTGCCCCGGCACATTTTCGCATTGTGCATTGTTATTTTCAGCTTAAACACTTCTGTCGCCTTCGCTTTGCCCGATACACCTACTATCAAAAAACTCATGGAGCACGGAATTTCCTTGCTGGTTAAGCAATCCACCTCAGAGGCAATTGCAACCTTTAATCAAGTTCTGTTGTTATCACCTGATCATGCAAATGCACACTTTCGTTTGGGACAGGCATATATTCAGCAGCGACAATTATCCAAAGGTTTTGAGTACCTGGAGAAAAGTACCGAGCTGGATCCGCGTAATGTGGGTTTTAGTTTGTATTTGTCGAACTTGTATGAGCGGCAGAAGAAATTTGATAAAGCGATGGATGAGTATCAGCGCATTATGGATACAGGCACCCATGATGGTTTAATTAAAGAAGTTGAAAAACACGCCGCTTTAGCTACCGGTCGTGAGTTTGCACGTAAAAACGAATTAGATGCGGCGTTATTGATTTTTGGCGGGTTACGTTTGGAATTCCCTAAAGATCCGCTAGTACTATACAACATCGGCAATACCTATTTGCAAGCCAAACGAATAAATGATGCGGAGCTCGCTTTTAAAGAGTTAATCGAAGTAGAGCCAACAAATGAAGTCGTCAATATGACGTTGGCGATGATATACGAGAGAAGCAAGCGACCTCAGTTGGCAATACAGCGTTTACAAATTGTCATCAATCAGGGAAAAAATAGCAAGTTAAAGAAAGAAGCAAGCGTGCAATATCATTCTATCCTGGGTCGTGAGAACATGAATAATAAAAACTGGATCGGTGGTCGAAGCGAGTTTCAAGCAGTGGTTGCGCTTGAACCAAAAAATACTGAAGCGCTGTTCAATATTGCCCGAGCCAATTTGCAACTACGCAATCGGCAAATGGCAGAAAATGGATTTCTTAAAGTCTTGGACATTAATCCAGATAATTTTGTCGCACGGATGAGTTTAAGTCGGCTATATTTTGATACGGGTAAAATTGAAGCGGCAAAAGAGCAGCTCACATACGTCATTGAAAATGATAAATCTGGGCGTTATGCGCAACAGGCTAAATTGGGCTTGAATATGTTGCATACACTCATTGCCGATCAAGCATTGCAGTCTGGAGATATTGGTCAAAGCCTGGAGGAGTATAAAAAGGCCTTGGATTATGATTCAGCAAATACTAAAGCTAGTTTTAATCGTGGAATTATTTTTGTACAACAAAAAAAGTTTGCTGAGGCGCGTATCGAGTTTGAGTCAGTTCTGCGTCATGAGCCTGAAAATCTTCGCGCCAGATTGAATTTGGCTCTGGTGTTTGAGGAGTTAAAGCTATTTAATGAAGCCTCCGGGCAGTATGAAATTATTTTGCAGAGTGGTACGGAGACAGAAGAGGGTCGATTCGCAACGGTCAAATGGAAGATTGCCAAGGCACGAGGATTGTGGTCAGACAAACAGCTCGGTGAAGCAGAAAAAGTTTTTGAAGAAGTTGCCAAAGAGCAACCCAGAAATTTCCAGGTTTTTGTTTTTTTGGGGATTATTCAGTCGAGTAAAGGCAAGTTAAGAGATGCGGCAAAATCCTATCAGCGAGCATTGAGTCTTCAGCCAACAAACTATGCCGTGAAATTGTTGTTAGGACGGGTGTATGAGCAACAGGGATTGGAATCGCTGGCTGCCACTGAATATCGAAGTATTTTATTTGCCGGTGGCAATATACCTCAAGTGCCGGAAGCTGAGGCTAGGCTTGCTCGAGTTGAATCTCGTTTGAGTGGCTTTTCGAATTCCTTAACGTATCAGTATGTCTATGATAGCAACTTGAATATGGATGACCAGTCGCCTTTTGAGGAGGTACGTTCTGATCTGGCGCTGAGTTTTATTTATGCTATGAAAACGCGGGACGATTTAGGCTTCAGTCTAAACTGGAGTCCGACTTATTCGAATTTTCATTTGAATCAAATAGATTATTTACGCTCAGTTTTGACCTCAGACGCTCGTTTTGGCAGCCCTGATGATAATTGGAGTATTGCATTTTCACGGCAGGATCAAGACAGCCTCGTTAATGCTCAGACCGTTAGTCAAGCGACTTCATTGAATATTGGACGAGGAAAAAAACTATTCGCCAAAGCTTTTTTATATATGACACCCGAAGCGTTCGAGGGGGAGAAAGTTTCTACCTCAGTCAGAGGTAATTTTGGATTACGTTATATTCGATCACTCTCAGGTGTGGCTAATGAGTCACTCACTGGGAGTTTTAGTGTCTCCTTTCAGCAAGCCTTGCGGTGGGGCATTGGTATGAACATTGGTTATACCTTTAGTCTTTTTCGAAACCTAAGCCATATCACTCAAAATAGACAGGCAACTTTTACTACTGATCCAATTAGTGGCACTCCAGAGCCGGTCAGAGTCACTGCCGATGTATTGACCTATGACTCGAATGACTATGAGTATAATGGGCATAGAGGCAGTTTTAACTTGCAGAAAGTATTGGCGCCCGGTTTGGTGGGCTCTCTTGGTTTTGTGGGTTCTTTAAATACTTATGTGAATAAGGATTCTGGTGCGGTCGCTAGACAACAATTTCGTAACCGAGTCAATTTGATGGTAGGTTTGAATCCCAGTCTTTCTTATAGTTTTTATAAAGACTTGCGTTTTGTATTGCGTGGTTCGTTCCAAAAAAATCTGTCTTCAATGCCTGTGGGATTCAGTGCCAGTGCCGGGCGAGAAGGCGAGGATGCAATCGCCTCCTTTCAAAGTAACTCCTTAGGTAAATATACTCGCTTTACCGTAGAAACCGGAATCTCAATGAGTTTTTAGTGCACGTTGCTGGCACTTTATCGTCTTAAAGCTTCAAAACTTCCTTAGTCCCTTAAGGTTTTAAACGCTGAAACTGCCCAGTAGAGTGTTCCAATGGCAAACAGTAAAGTCACAATAAAGCCAGTGCTAAACGCACTCCAGTCGATGTTGCTGGTTAAAATCGCACGGACGGCGGAGACCGCATATTCAATGGGGTTCACTACTGCAATCGTTGCTATCCACTCAGGCATGAACTGTTGTGGAACCATTGCAGAAGAGAAGAACATCAAGGGCAGAGTCATTAAATTGCCCATGATCACTAATGGTTCTTCACGTTGCAACATGATGGCCAGTCCGTTCGACAGGCTCGCAAAAGCAATGCCGAGTAGCAATACCACTAACATTGCCAGGCTGATGTTGAGGGGGTTGAGGCTAGTGGAGGCGCCCATGAGCCACGCGGCAATCAGGACGATAATAGCCTGCACGACGACTTGTACTGCGGAGTGTAATACCCGGCTCAATACAATGGCTGTGCGTGATACTGGTGAAACCAGCATTTTGTCAACTGTACCAGCGTTGATTTCGCGCAGCAAACTAACCCCCGCCCACGAAGAGCCGAATAACACCGTCATGATAAGTACGCCGGGTAAGAAATAATCGACGTAGGAATCCGCTGGAAATCCTGGCAAGCTGGCGAAGTATTTAAACAACGAACCAAAAATAAAAAGCCATAATAGTGGTTGAATCAATGCAAATAACGACCACAGCGGCATGCGGATGCTGATTCGCATGTATTTGCCGAATAAATACCAGGTATCTGTTAACATAGTTTTTCTCTTACTTTTAAAT
>CALZHW010000130.1 GCA_945787125.1 uncultured Ectothiorhodospiraceae bacterium | reverse complement strand
GTATAGAGAAACTGGCGCAACGCTGCCGCCTGGCTCTGGTTGGGGGGGGCACCGCTGGGCAGGTTGTTGAACCAGGAGTGATTGCGGAACACGGCGAAGCCCTGTCGTTCCGGGCTGCGGCCGGGACCGCCATAGGCCGTGCCATAGTCAAACATAATGCCGGCGGTTGATGAGCTGGTATAACTGCCTGCCATTATTCCCCACATCTGCCAGCGTGGATACTCGACATAGCCGCTGTGATGAGTCTCCATGGCATCGTGTAGTTCGGCATCCGACCAGGTGTTAAAACTGCTGGCGCTGTCATTGATGATGGTGCGGTTAGGGGAAATGCTTAGGTCTACGCCGGCCTCACTATAGGCGTTCTCAATGGTCAGGTCGCGCGCCGGGATGTCGGTAGGCCGGGTGTTGTGAGCGTGGGTGTTATAGGTTGGCAAAATAGTCCCGCTGTTAACCGAATTGCAGACATCCACCTCTAGCGTCAGTTTGCGAAAACTGTTGGATTTTTTGGCGCATGAATAGCGACTGTTGCTGCCTGTAGTCGGTTTGAATGTCACATCGGCGGGTCCGATTTTTGAATAACTCCAGGGAATACGCATCTCGATGTCGGTGCTAGGATAGCTGCCCTCCAGGTAGGTGACACGACCGTTGACCTCAGCAGAACAGCGTGCCCAGCTGACACTTGGGTTATGCACAATCCATGAGGTGCGATAGATGCGCCAGTGATAGGTGCGCCCGCCCCAGGAAAAATTATAGACCTGATACAGGTCACCACTGACCTTGTTGGTGACCGGTGCATTGGCATTGCGGGTATCAATATCAACGCGCAGATCCAGTTCCCAATTACCGGTAGTGGGCGAGGCGATCGGACCATAAAAATTACCACTGACCTGTCCCAGGCGCAGGCAGCGCCAAACGTTGTAATCGATAACCTGGTATCTTTCCAGCTTATCGATGGGTTGGATTTGCAGGTTGGGATCGAGGCTATTGTCCAACTCAGTTATCGGTTCGCGGTCTTTTATTGTAGTCATCGTGCTTGCTCCTTAGATTAATTGAAAATATCAGCGGTACTGCAAACATCTAAAAACAACCGTTAGATTTTATAATGTTAGAAATGAGTCTCCAGCGATGGTGGATCAATGCCTGTCAGGCGTAGGCAAATGGTGTATCTGATACACGGATAAGTAACTGACCATCAATGATCGCAACGCCAAGTGCAATGCAATGATTCAATTCGATTTCGATCTCGTTTTCTAGATTGCGGTTAGTGACTTTTATGCTCACCAGTGCCCTCCGTCCCTGGCAAGGCGTGTGTAATTGCTCGGCAAGACCAAGCATTTTGTTACTCTTGATTGAGCGCTGGTTAAATACCTCGACAGCATTAATGCAAATAATAACGTGGTCATTAATGAAACCGTCTTGAAGGTCGATGTTTAAGCCGGGCATAATTGGTTTTTAATTTAATTCTTATGTGTCGAATCAATCCTGCAAACTAAATCTAGTTGGGATTGTAGGAAATTCAAGGGCCTTAAAAAGATTATTAACAAAGATGTTTTAGGCTGAAGTATAAGCACAAAACCATAGTCGAGAAGATAATAAGTAAAGTGAAAAAACTGTATAAGAATTTGATTGGTGCGATGGTGACAATGACTTGTCTGTTTTCGGCTACAAGCGCCTTGGCCGAACCAATGCAAACGCCTGAACCGCTCAAGGTCTATGACGACTGGGGTGGTAATTTCACGCTTACCGATCACAACGGCTTTCCGCTGCAGTTGTCTGATTTTGCCGGCAAGGTGGTGTTGCTCAACTTCGGTTACACCCATTGTCCGGATATTTGTCCCTCCACCATGTTTACCATGAAACGTGTCATTAAGGCCTTAGGGGATAAAAGTGATAAGTTACAGGTGTTGTTTATCACCCTTGACCCGGAGCGTGATAATGCCGATCGCCTGCGTACCTATGCAGAATATTTTGACCCTGGTTTTCTTGCGCTGACAGGCAGTGTCGATGAGATCACTAAGGTCGCTAAAAAATACGGTACAAAATTTGAGAAAGAAGGTTTTGATGAAGAGGGCAACTATAGCATCGCCCATAATGCCATTATTTACCTCATCGACCAGCAGGGGCGGATAAGGGTTTTTTTCAGGATTAATGCCTCAGCGCAGGATCTTGCTGAAGGGGTGAGACGGTTGTTAGAGGAGTAGAGAGACGGAAATGAAGTATTAGTTACGCTTGAATGAAATGTTCACGATTTCCTCAGTGTTTTTACAGAACAGAAAAACAGCTAGTAAAAGTAATGTACTAAGCATGTCACTCAGTCAGTGTTATCCGTTGCTGATGATCAGGTAGTAATGTGAACGAAAGTGTAATTTATCCGCAACATCGTGTTAGCCGTCATTCATCCCTCTACTCAGTGCGACAGCAACCGCAGCTAAGCAGCCAATTTCTAGTTTTTGTCAGATGATGAAATGTTATTGATAGCAGCCATTTATCCATTTTGTGCACACTAATAACTATATTTATACACTTTGGAGTCACTATGAATCTGGGGTCGATTCAAGTTGCCGGAGTGTAACGACTTCAGCTACCCTTCAGTCCCCATTAACCTTGTTAATTCCGTAGATATTTTAATAGACACACCAACCGTTGATGAAAGAAAAAGCGTAAGCGCATTGCACTTCATTTAATGGTAGGCTATTTACCATAATAGCTCGGTGAGTTGATGATGGGGGGATTGCGAAGTATGGCGCCAATTACGTGTCGTATCTGGGTAATGGTTTTATCCATGATCAGCATTATTTTTTCTTCCGCTGAAGCTGTGCCCGATAATGACACCTCTCAAACGTTCAAAATTGGCATACTCGCATATAAGGGAAAGGCATCCGCAATACAAAGATGGGAGGCTCACGGGCGCTATCTTTCACAACGCTTGGCTCCATGGATATTTGAGATTATCCCTTTAACCTACTCCGACGATGAACTTACGCGCGCCGTTGTAGAGAATCAGGTCGATTTTGTAATTACCAATCCTGGCCATTACACAGAGCTTGAATTAAATGGGCATTTGTCACGCCTGGCAACACTGCGTCTTTTAGGCCCCCAAGGCATTCTTGATCAGTTTGGAGGTACGGTCATCGCGCTTGCAAATAGGTCTGATCTAAACAGCTACGCGGATCTTGCGGGCAAGCAGATACTGATACCATCTCGTTCGAGTCTTGGTGGTTGGCAAGTACACCTGCGTGAGGCCATTCATCAAGGCGTGGACCTGCGTCGTGATGCTACGATTGTCGAATTAGATGATCATCGCAAGGTGGTTGAGGCAATATTAGCAGGTGAAGGAGATGCGGGCTTCGTGCGATCCGATCTCATTGAAGGCCTGGCAGCGCAGGGTAAGCTTCAATTAGATATGCTTAAGGTGGTGAACAAGACCTCCACGTTCGGATACCCTTACCTCGTTAGTACACAGCTCTACCCAGAGTGGCCGTTCGCCCGCGTTGTGAATACACCCACAAATGTCGCGGAACATGTTCTACAGGCATTGCTTGCAATGACACCTGACGACGAGGCAGCCATCCGCTCTGGCATTCATGGCTGGACTATTCCTGGGCATTACAGTTCAATCGTGGATTTGTTTCGAGAGACGGGTCTCGGCCCGTTTGCGCAACAATCCTTAACGTTAGAAGCCATTCTCAACAAATATTGGAAAGAACTCACCTTGCTCGTGTTGTCGATCACGGGCATCTTATTGCTAAGCATAGCCAGAACCATGCGCGCTAATAGAGTCTTACGCATAGAAATTGGCGAACGCACTCTCACCGAAGCTAAATTAATAGAGAGTGAACGCTACAATCGCATGTTGTTCGAGAGCTCGCCAGTTGGGTTAGCGCTATGCAGCATGGATGGTGAGTTGGTGGATATTAATAAGGTCTGTGCAGATATTATTGGTCACTCCATTGAGGAAGCGAAACAACTGAGTTATTGGGATATCATACCCGAAGAATATGCCGATGATGAACATCGACAATTAGAAGATCTAAACAGCACTGGCCATTACGGTCCCTATGAAAAAGAAATCTTCCACAAAGATGGTCATCGGGTATCGGTAAGGTTGGTAGGGCATACCACCGAACGTAATGGCGAACAATATATCTCGTCTGGCGTAGAAGATATAACTGTTGAAAAAGCGCTTAAAGAGAAGCTTGGGCAGTCTGCTGCTGTGGTTAAAAATACGGCAGAAGGTATTATCATCACGGATAAAGACAGCAGTATTATTTCCGTCAACCCAGCCTTTTCTGAGATCACTGGTTATTCTGAGGACGAGGCCATTGGCAAAACTCCGCGTATATTAAAGTCAAAAAGACATGACCGTGAGTTTTATGCCGAGATGTGGAAGCAGGTTGTCACGTCAGGGCGTTGGCAGGGTGAGTTATGGGATAGAAAAAAGGGTGGTGAGGTGTTTCCTTCTTGGACAACGATTAGTGCTGTTGTCAACGATGATGGCGAGGTCACGCACTATGTGGGTGTGTTTTCGGATATCTCGTCGCTAAAACAGACAGAAGACAAACTCGACTTTCTTGCCTACCATGACCCTTTAACCAATTTACCAAACCGCCTGTTATTTTCTGATCGCCTGGATCATGCATTACGCGTAGCAAAACGAAATAACACGATGCTCGGTGTGTTATTCATTGATTTAGATCGCTTCAAAAATATTAATGATAGCCTTGGTCATTCTGTGGGTGATCGATTATTGGAACAAGTGGCTATCCGTCTTCAAGATGTCGTTCGTCAAGAGGATACCGTGGCGCGTTTGGGTGGGGATGAATTTGTTGTGTTGATTGAAGGTATTTTTCATGCCAGTGATATTGTCGGCTTGGCGAATAAATTACTATCCGCGTTCAATGACTCGTTTGCTCTAGATGGTAATACGCTTTTTGTTACTCCCAGCATTGGTGCCAGTGTATACCCACAAGATGGTTTAAATTCAGAGACCTTGATTCGTAATGCCGATACGGCCATGTATCGCGCCAAGGAAATGGGCAGAAATAACTGTTATTTGTATTCGTCAGAACTGACTGAACAGGCAATGGAGCGCTTGACCCTTGAAAGCGCTTTACGTAACGCAATCCATCGTGATGAATTTGAACTTAACTACCAGCCTCAGTTTGAACTAACATCAAATAGACTGCTGGGTGTAGAAGCATTGATCAGATGGAACCATCCAGAGCTTGGGAAAATATTGCCAGATCGTTTCATCCCTGTGGCAGAAGAATCAGGCTTGATTATTGACATAGGTATGTGGGTACTTAAAACGGCCTGTGCACAGATGCAGGCATGGCAGCAACAAGGTCTGGCTCTTAATGTCATAGCGGTCAATGTATCTGGTATGCAGTTTCAACGCGGCGATATTGTCGATACGGTAGCATCGGTCCTATCTGCGTCAGGCCTGCCTCCGCAACATCTTGAACTTGAGATAACAGAAAGCATTATTCTTAAACGACCTGAGTACGCTATTGATGCCTTGCATAAGCTTAAAAAACTAGGTGTCAGTGTTTCTATAGACGACTTTGGCACAGGTTATTCTTCACTTAATCAGCTTAAGCACTTACCTGTCGATAAGTTGAAGATTGATCAGTCGTTTGTGCAAGATATACCTCATGATAAAGATGATGAAGCCATCGCCTGTGCAGTTATAGCTTTAGCACAAAGCATGAATCTGAAGGTGATTGCAGAAGGCGTTGAAACAAAGGCGCAGGTTGATTTTTTAATCTCACAGGGCTGCAATGAGGGACAGGGTAATCTATATAGTCATCCTGCATCCGCCGCCAAAATCAAGCAACAGATATTGGCGGGGCTTTAATGTTTAAATATTGAAGTATCCGCAACAGGCTGTTTGTTTCTTAATATTCTATAGTCGATATTTTTCTCAATATTTATATGGCCGCTATAAGGAAATATCAATTGTTCGCGCCAGATACTCTAGTTGACCGATTTTGGCCGATGTGAGTCTTCATGATAATGCGCAACAGTTTGAGGAAATGAACGTGTACACTTTTTATGGGTAGGACTAGTTTGGATGAAATGAACTCGAAAATAAGAAAGCTGCTTTTGATTACGCTGTTTGTCGTTGGCTGCAATCATGATGCTGATGAAAATACCGGGTTGGTATATATAGATGATGGAGCCATACAATGTGAGTCAAATGGTTTGTCTGTAGAGCAGACGGCCCAGATTCTAATCGACGGTGGAATTGCTGTAACTTCATCGTATTGCGGTTATCTTTCTGGTATTGCAGTGGCAGCCCAATGTGGATTGGGTGATATTAATATAAATCTTCATAAGATTAATATTCAAAATATATCAGATGCCAAAAAGCTAGGGTTTGAGTCTGTTGTTAGTTTAAGAAATGGTGATGATATAGGTTATGTGATAATCGAATGTCCAAATCAAACCTAATCATACGCTTAAGGTCGTTCGCTGGGGCCGCGCATACTGCGCGCGGCCCCTTAGCTAAATTTATATGCGGATAATTGGCAAGGGGGAATAAGTGGATTTCTATAGTGACCCATCGAAAGTCGATGAATACGAGAAAATGTGTGATGAATATGATGGCACAGAAATATACAAGGTTCTCG
The DNA here is from genome assembly GCA_945787125.1 of uncultured Ectothiorhodospiraceae bacterium. Taxonomy (GTDB): domain Bacteria; phylum Pseudomonadota; class Gammaproteobacteria; order S012-40; family S012-40; genus CALZHW01. Next base: position 3,475 of record CALZHW010000130.1, on the reverse strand, counting down.
ATAAGTATCTCACTAAAAACTCTACCTTATTGGAATTAGGGAGTGGACCTGGAAACGATATTCAATATTTTCAAAAAAAGTATAAAGTTACCGGATCAGATTTATCTGAAGAATTTCTTCTAAGGTGCGGAAATAAGTTTAGTGACATCCCTTTTAAAAAGTTAGATGCTGTAGTAATTGAAACGAATGAAGTTTACGAATGTATATTCTCAAATAAGGTATTGCATCACTTGGATCGAGAGGGTCTGGGAAAATCATTAAAGCGGCAACAACAAGTAATTAGGCCTAACGGGATATTCGCGCATTCATTTTGGCTAGGGGATAAAGATTTTACAATGGAAGGAATGTTGTTCGTATTTTATGATCGAGATGAGTTGCTAAGTTTGGTTTCCAAATACTTTAATATTCTAGAAGCCTATGAATACTCAGAGTTTGAGGAAGGTGACTCAATATTTATTGTGGCTAAAAATGATAAATCCGCATAAAAAATGATAACGAAACCCTGGGGGGCTTGCCCCGCTAAAACGGACACCAGGTTTATTGTGCTTGGGCTTGCTTCCGTGGATTATAGATGTCCGGTATTGAATCTAGTAGAGAGTGATATAGGGGTGAGCTAGTATAAATGAGCATTCTCTATTTTTGTAGTGACAGTAGCTTTCTCTAATTGATGGCTTTTGATTGGTGAGGGTCGGTCACATCCAGTTTTCTAATGATAGCTATCAGGATAACCGACCGATTGCATCATGTTATTTTAAATAGTGTTGGCCAAACTATGTTTTCATAAAGTGGCCAGTTTATGCTGTCGTGCACAGTAACGGCAGTCACTACTACACTCACTTTTTAGTCAATGCCGTGCTCTATTTTGAATTGAGCCACAAGCGCTACACGATCATCTGTTGTTGGGTGAGTGGAAAAGAAGTCAGCGATTGATTTAGTTTGTTGAGATTTTTCTTCTTCAATCTCAATTGCTTCATCATAATTTTGGTTCATGCGTGTTTCCAGGCGCCGCATGACAACGGCAAAATGATCGACTGACATATCAAAACGATGCATTTGCTCAAGCGCAAAATTATCCGCCTCTCTTTCAAAGTCTCTTGAGTAGGATAAATCCAGAATCAGAGTCGGAAATCCAGTCAAAAAATCAACAGTATCCACATCCCCTGTTATAAGAATAACTAGAATCGTGATCATTGAGTCTTGAAGGGCGCGGCGAGTGATGTGTTTGTGTTTCAAATGGCCTAATTCATGAAAAAGAACCGCTAGTAATTCTTCGTCATTTTCGACAAGGTTCACAAAGTCATCGGTAAAAACGATTTCTCCGCCTGGTAAAGCGAAGGCATTAGCCTTCATGCCAGACCGAAATTCTAATTTTGGCTTGAACTCTTTGTGCTGCGCTAGATAAGGGGCAACAAGTTCACGTATTTGCTGGCGACGAGATGCCTCAAGCTCAGAAGGATCAAATAAGGTCTTATCCAAAATAGTGAGGCTATCACCTAATTTTTCAGTCGCAAACGCAGGTAACTTAAAAGCGATAAATTCTGCTGACTTTGGCACGCCATGTACAGTAACAGCCCAAATGACGGTCATTGTTACTATCACGGCGAAAAATATCAGCGGCGAATTTGTTTCTAACTTATGCAGGAATGAGTGGGGATTTGATGTGCTGTGATGTCTTATCAGATTATCAATCGCGTCATTATTCGCAGTGATAAACAGTTGCCCCTGACCGAAGGAAATCTCCCTCGGCGAATTACCAAGTCGTGATTCTATTTTTAAGTCTCGGTATTCAAGTTCAATTTTTTCATGATGTTCACTAGTGAAATCCGCGACATGTATGCGAACAGTCTGATGACTGTCGAAAACCTCCAAACGCGCCTTAGTGCGTTTGGAGGTTATTCCATCTAAATAATCACCTTCGATGTACATTGTTGTTGCTACACAGCAAAATCAAATACCTGCCCAAACTCTTCACCGAGCGCACTCACATTCTCTTTTTCAGCAGCAGCAAAGTTATCCAATGAATCATTCGCATGCATGACGAGGCACGAGCAAATATATTTTGTCATCCTTACCTTGGCCGCAGGTAAGTACAAGCCAAGGGTGACTAGCGTTAATAATGCATTTATTAAAATAACTTTTGCCAGGTTTGGCATGGTTAAGTTTGCTTCAAAACGATGCTCGGCCAGCACTGTGCTGCGGTAGAACAAATTTATCGATGCAACCATAAAAAATACGATTAGGCCAAAATAAGTTGCTGCGATTATAAGGGGGAAAATAATCGCAAGTGATGGCATAGCAGCAACCACGGCCCAAGAAATACCAGCAACCACCAGACCCACACCAAGAACCATTAAAAATATTTTTCCGTAGTCTTTAAATGTTGCGTCAAATTCAAACTGGGTTGTTCCGTAGGCGCTATTTCTAACGGTATACTGATTCAATTTCAATAAAGCCAGAGGATATAAAATACCTAAAGTGAGCATCCCGATAAGTGGCCATACATATAAAACCATAAAGGCTTCTCCGTATGTGGCTTTGAACCGAAATTGGATATTCTTATAGGCAGACATCCGCCGATCAAATGCCAGGGATTGGTTGACAAAATAGGGGATAGCAAAAATCAGGGCAACAGCTAGGCCGATACCTACCATGGGGAACATCTGCGAGATAACTGAAAATATAATGAAAGCCACAATTGCGATAATTCGACCTTTTAAAATGGCCAACGGCTCGGCGAGATAACGAAAATTATTGTCATCAAGAAACAAATGAGAATAAAAATAGCGATTATTTCTAACCGTGGCCCAGGCAGAGTAAATTCCTAAGGTAATAATTGTTAGTAAAATATTTACAATCCATATCTTGAAGTACTCCATGCCATCGCCACGAAATTCAAAGTTGAATTCATTGCCTGGGTTAGATTGGGTTTTTTCACTCACAGAAGAAATATCATTCATAGACCCACCTTCATATAAAATAATTAACTGAACAGACAAGTAATTACGGCCTAGCCAGATATACCTTTAGTAATTTGGTGTTTATTGTGCGCGTACTCCTTATAGTCATTCGGTAAGGTCTTATTTCTTTTAATCCTATTTTTCGCCCAGTTTTAATTGTTGTCTTGTATCGTAAGCCTGACAAGGATCATGTTGATCAATGCTAGCAAGAAATAGCTTGGCCTGATATTTATGCAAATTGCCCTGGAAATCAAATTGATGTTGTTTAGGCTCGAGGGTGCTTTATTACTGGCCGTGTCGGGCCAGCTGGCCTATGTTAAAGTTCGCTGTCGTTATTAACAGAATATATAGTGCGGACACCGAGGTATGGCGTGGCTGCATGGTTAAAGTCGAGCGGAGCTCTGCAGTCATTCAGGTGGAAAGCCTGAGGGCATCCAGGATGTTAGCCTTGAATATATTCGGGGTAGATTGCTTGGTTTCGCTAGCGGGTTGAGTCCGCGTTTTTATAGGCTCCGCTT
>CALZHW010000129.1:3487-10263 GCA_945787125.1 uncultured Ectothiorhodospiraceae bacterium | reverse complement strand
CCATAGACGTTTTTTCACCCAGGCCATCAACAACTTCATAGGCGAGACTTTTCTTTTCGTTAAGCAGGTGCAGCATACGATGCTCGATGGAATGTTCACAAATCAGATTAATCACTTGTACTGGCCGGGTTTGATGTTTGCGCCAGGCGCGGGCTATTCGTTGTTCCAGTTTTGCGGGATTCCAGGGGAGATCCATATTGATTACAATATTAGCGTTTTGAAGGTTCAGACCAGTGCTGCCAGCATCGCTTGAGAGAAATAGCCGACAATCAGCGGAGTTTTTAAAACGGTTTATCTCCAGTCGTCGCTTAGGCTGAGGTATAGCACCAGTATGTAGCGCATATCCGATTCCTTTCTGATCAGCCAATTTGCAAATTAGTTCCAGCATACGTGTCCACTCGGAAAATATGATAATTTTGTTGTCTTTGTTTACCAACAGATCGTCGAATATTTTTTCTAACTCCTCCAGCTTTGGTGAGTCAGTACACTCAGAGTCAAGTATATAAGGGGTATCGCAAAGCATACGCATGCATGCAAGCCATTTTTGTAATTTTTCCCACTCTTCTTTACGCAATGGTCGTCGTTTGGCCATTGCCATAAGTCGTGCTACGCGAGAATTGTATTCGTTGTAACGAAGCTCCTGCTCAGCTGTCATAGCAACAAAATAATTCTTATCCGTACGTCCAGGCAGATTTCCTTCAACTTCATTTTTAAGACGACGCAACATGACTGGCCGTAAACGTCGATGGAGCTGGTCAAGATTTTTATAACCTGCTGCTTGTCCTTTTTCGTCCAGTTGATAAAAATCACGATTAAAACGAAACAAGGACCCAAAAACATGAGGATCAAGAAACTGAATGATGGAATATATCTCATCAATCCGGTTTTCTAGTGGTGTTCCCGTAAGTACAAATGCATAGCGACTTTTTAACTGTTTAACCGCGTTGGCGGTTTTAGTCTGCCAGTTTTTTATGCGCTGCGCTTCATCCAGGATGATAACATCAGGTGCGAGCTGCTGTTGAATGTCATCTAGGTCAAAAAGAACTTGCTCATAGTTTGCCAAGTAGAAAAATGCTGGTTGACGATATTGTTTAAGACGATTAGCTCGACTGCCTTGTATGATGAGTGAAGAAAGATTGGTAAATTTGTTAATTTGTTCCTCCCACTCTGCCTTGAGTGACGCGGGTGCAATTACTAAAACGCGTTCAATATTTTTCGACCGCCTTAACAGCTCACACGCAGCGATAGCTTGTACTGTTTTCCCCAATCCCATTTCATCCGCCAATAAAGCGCGTTCGGTAAAAGCAAGATGCTTCATTCCCTCTTCCTGGTAAGAATAAAGAGGAACGTTGACCACATCCAGGCTCCGTTTACCCGTAGCAACATCTATTTCGAACGCAATACGCTGCTTCTGTTTTTGTTCTTGAGCTAAACGTCGTACTAACCAAGGTTCGATTTGCGCCGACATTCTTAGTTTGTCACGGATCAACTTGGGCGCATCATTAACTTTACGCCTAAGCGCGGGTATTGAACTTGTCGCTTCATTGAGTAAGGTGTTATCGGCTGAAAAATAGGGCTCTAACAGCTTACGAATTTTGCTGCCTGGGCGACTACGTAGTGGCCAAAGAATATGTACTTGGTCATCGCGACGATCGACAAATACCTCTACCAAAGGACTGTTTTCATTTGCTGCTATTTGAAAGTGGCGTTTACGCCTCTTCGATAATTTGTGTAAAACAGCTTCAATATGCTTGCACGTTCCAAGTTGGTTAACAGCATGATCGGGGCAATCGCATGTATTAATGGGTTCTTGCAGTGAACGAATTTCAACCTCATAACTACTTCTTGATTCAGAGCGCACGAGATAATTCCCATAAAAAGAATGAGTCGTTGTTGTCCTCGCTTCCATTGTAAAAGACTCAGTTGCACCACGATGACGGCGGCGCTCAATTTCATCTTGATCACTTGTTCGCCAACCTTCAAATGTCGGTGCTTTTGGTTTTTTTGTTGAGTGCTTTTTTTGTGGTTTCTTTTTCATAGTCGTTGTCATAATATTTCGATACTGTCTTTAATAAGTTAATGTATTATCTATTAAGTGGTGTAGGAGATTATACCTGTTTTATATCTAAAGATTCGCCAAACATCCGGTTGAAACTCGATCAGTTCCAACCGGATAATAAGTGGTTTATAATTCATCAATGTCTACCCCAATTTTAACCACTAAATTATACATCCCTGCTGCGCGGTCTAAAGTTGTGCGCCGGCCTCGGTTGATTGAGCGACTAAATGCAGGGTTACAGGGTAAATTAACCATAATCTCAGCACCTGCTGGTTTTGGTAAGACTACGTTGGTTAGTGATTGGATTGGCAGTTGTGGGCGATCGATAGCCTGGCTTTCGCTGGACGAAGCGGACAATGATGCTACGCGATTTCTGACATACGTTATCGTTGCTTTACAAACAATAAAGACGGATATTGGTGAAAGTATATTGGGTGCCTTGCAATCCTCGCAACCGCCTCTAACTGAATCGATTCTTACATCCTTGTTGAATGAATTCTCCGCGAGCACTAACAATTATATCCTCGTACTAGACGATTATCACGTCATTGATACCAAACCGGTTAATGATCTTCTTGGCTTTCTACTCGATCACCTGCCACCACAGTTACACCTGGTGATCACTACCCGTGAAGACCCAAGTTTTCCCCTGCCTCGGTTACGTGCCCGGGGTCAGTTAACCGAACTACGTGCCGCAGACTTGCGTTTTACCGCCGCCGAAGCCGCCGAATTTCTTAACGAGGTAATGAACTTAAACCTTTCAGCTGAAGATATTGACGCACTGGAAACCCGTACCGAAGGTTGGATTGCAGGATTGCAATTAGCGGCGATATCCATGCAAGGACATAAAGATACCAGCAGCTTTATCAACTCTTTCACTGGCAGCCACCGTTTTGTACTGGATTATTTACTTGAAGAAGTCCTGCATCAGCAGCCCGAAAGCGTTAAGACTTTTTTGTTGCGTACATCGATACTTGAGCGACTTTGTTCTTCCCTTTGTGAAGCAGTAATGCACGATTCTTCAATTAACGGGCAAAAAATGCTGGAACATCTCGAAAACCTTAATCTCTTTTTGATTCCGCTGGATGACAAACGCCAATGGTATCGTTATCACCACCTGTTTGCCGATGTTCTCCAAGCGCAATCTAATCAATCTTCCGATCTGCATAAGCTAGCAAGCGAGTGGTTCGCGCAGAATGATATGCCGTCTGATGCGATACGACATGCTTTTGCCGCCGAGAATTTTGCACGAGCAGCGAGTTTGATTGAACGGGCATGGCCGGCAATTCACCGGAGTTTTTTTCAAAGTCCCGCTTTTCTCAGCTGGGTAAAGTCGCTGCCCGACGATTGTATTCGCGCCAGGCCGGTACTTAGTACGGGTTATGCTTGGGCGCTACTGGACATTGGGGAACTAGAAGCCGCCGAAGAAAAACTAAGAGATGCCGAAATCTGGCTGGACAAGCAACAGCGGCAATCCAGCGAAATGATAGTTGAAGATGAGGCGGAATTTGATAAGCTTCCGGCAACCATTGCGATAGCACGTGCCTATCTCGCTCAGGCATTGGGCAATGTGCCTGAAACGATGATGCAAGCAAGTTTGGCGCTATCTCTCTTGCCTGAGTTCGATTATATTTCACGCGGGCCTGCCTCCGCACTGCTGGGGCTGGCTTATTGGAGCATAGGTGATCTGGATGAGGCACACAAGTCATTAGCCGAGGGCATGGCGAGTTTGCACAAAGCAGGAAATCTTGCTTTTGCAATCAGTGGCACATATGGTCTGGCTGACATAAGAGTGGTGCAAGGTCGTCTCCGCGATGCAATACATACCTATGAGCAATCATTGAAACTCGTGAAACAACATGGCGAACCGGTATTGCAGGGAACGGCGGATCTGTATTTGGGCTTGAGTGAGCTGTATCGTGAATTGGGCGATCTGCAAGCGGCCAATCAATATTTGGAACAAAGTGAGCAGTTAGGAGAGCAAGCCGGTTTGTCCAATTGGCCTTACCGTTTTCGTCTTGGTCAGGCTCGATTAAAACAAACTCAGGGAGAACTGAACAGCGCGCTTAATATACTTCACGAAGCGGAACAGTTTTATTTTAGAGGACCGTTACCTGATGTGCAAAGCATTGCAGCGCTGAAGACACGTATATGGATTCGTCAGGGTAAATTGGAAAAGGCATTTGCGTGGATACGTGATGGTAATCTTTCTGCTGAAGATGATCTCAATTGTCTGAGCGAATTTGATCACATTACTCTGGCGAAAGTGCTTATCGCCCAGTATAAAAAAAATCAGGATGATGACGTCATTCAAGAGGCAATGAAATTTCTCCAACGCTTATTGAAAACTGCACAAGATGGTGGCAGAACAGGAAGTGTGATTGAAATTTTTATACTGCAGGCTCTGACAAATCAGGCACAAGGCAACACCTCTGATGCGCTTGATTCTCTGCAACACGCTTTGACACTGGCGGAACCCGAGGGTTACGTGCGAATCTTTGTCGATGAAGGCAGTGATATGTCTCATCTTTTGTCGACAGCTGAGACTCATGGAATGATACCGGGTTATGTTCGAATGTTACTAACCGCGTTTGAGTTTGATGAACACAATAAGATAACTTACAGCACTGCTGAGCCATCAATAACAAAAGCACTTATCGAACCACTCAGCAAGCGTGAGCTAAAAGTTCTACAACTCATTGCGCAAGGACTCTCTAATCGTGAGATCGGCGAAAAATTATTTCTCGCTCTGGACACCGTAAAAGGCCACAACCGCAGAATTTTCAGTAAACTACAGGTTAAAAGTCGTACCGAAGCGATAGCAAAAGCCAGATCCCTCAATATTCTCTATCCCTCACTATAAATTGAAATCGTAATTACCCCGTTTAGTTACCCAGCATAGTTGGTGTTATTAATTCACGATCGGACTTCAAAGTTGCATAGTGCCACCTTCCAGTGCCCGTGGCGGCAGAACCTTACCGAGAGATGCCATGAATACGTCTATGTAGGCTTGACGGCAGCATCCCTGCGCCAACACTCTCGATAAGGCCTTGCCACCACGAGCGCTGATTACGATAAATAGTTTGAGCTCCGATTGTGAGTTACTAAAACGCACACTGTCTGTTCAGATTACCTAAAAACAACACCTCAAAACAACACCCAAAAGAACACTTAAGTGTCTACTCATTAACACCGTGCAGGACTCATACTGTATACACACTGAGTTAATCACTACAGGTACAAAGAGATGCCAAACACATTCAATCATAAAATAGATACAAGTCCCATAATCTATCAAATTAGAATTAAGGGTCATCTGGGTAATCAATGGAAAGAATGGTTTTCCGGCTTGAACATTATTCCAGAAGACAATGGTGACACTCTATTAACTGGAGCATTGATCGATCAGGCTGCATTGCATGGATTGTTAAGAAAAATTCGTGATTTAGGTCTGTCATTGCTCTCGGTTAATTGTGTTAACACCAACTTGAAAGACTTATCCGAGCAGGGTCCAAATGAAAATCTTGATTCGAATAAAAATTGTCACCTTGAAAATGAAATAGCTAGAATATTTTTAACACATACTCAAAAGGATACCAAAATGAAAGCCATTATATGCACAAAATACGGATCACCAGATGTTTTTCAACTCAACGAGGTGGAAAAACCGACTCCCAAAGACAATGAAGTTCTGATACGAGTATATGCAGCATCAGTAACGGCAGCGGACGGCATGATGCGAAAGGGAACCCCATTTATTGGCAGGTTTTTTCTTGGACTTATGAAACCAAAGAACCCTATACCAGGAACTGGGTTCGCCGGAGAAATTCAATCAGTTGGCAAAGATGTAACGCTATTTAAAGCAGGCGATCAAGTTTTTGGGGAATCTTCCACAACGTTTGGCACTTATGCCGAGTATCTCTGTTTACCTGAAGACGGACTGCTGCTGACAAAACCGGCCAATATGACTTATGCGGAAGCCGCTTGCGTCTGTGATGGGCCAATAACATCATTGAGTTTTCTTAGCGATGTGGCAAAAATTCAGCGCGGACAAAGTGTGCTGGTCAATGCTGCTTCTGGCAGTTTAGGTACTGCTGCGGTGCAAATTGCCAAGCACTATGGGGCGGAAGTTACCGGAGTATGCAGTACCACAAATTTAGCAATGGTAAAGTCGCTCGGTGCTGATAAAGTGATTGATTACACAGCAACCAATTTCACCAAGACCGGTCATACTTACGATATTATTTTTGACACAATAGGCAAGAGTTCGTTTTCACATTGTAAAGGCGCACTAACACAAAAAGGCATTTATCTTTCACCGGTCCTTAACCTGCCACTTCTTCTCCGGATGTTATGGACTTCAAAGATCGGCAGTAAGAAGGCAAAGTTTTCGGCCACAGGCTTACGACCCGTTGCAGAGCTTCGAATACTTTTAAATGAGCTTAAGGTGCTTATTGAAGCGGGAAAAATAAAGTTGGTCATTGATAGATGCTATCGGTTAGAACAAACAGCCGAGGCTCATAGTTATGTTGAAAAAGGGCATAAAAAAGGCAATGTTGTCATAACAATGGAATAAATAGGACAGAATTTCTTTTATTATGAAAGTGGGTAATTACGTCAAATTGGAATGAGATTCGGTGTAAAAGTGCGGGATACATATATAGTTATATGCAAAATCACGTTAAAACAAGTACTTATAAACTTGAAATATAAAAAA
>CALZHW010000129.1:0-3477 GCA_945787125.1 uncultured Ectothiorhodospiraceae bacterium | reverse complement strand
AACCATCAATACTGTTGCTCATCAATTGGGTGTCAGCAAATCAGAACTGATACGAACCAGCATTATAGAATATATTGATAAGCTAGATAAGCCAACCCCATGGGAGTTAGGTGGTGATATTTTCGGAAGATACGCAAGTGGACAAAATAATTTATCAAAAGATAGGAAGTCAATTCTTAAAGAGAAAATAAGAGCTAAAAGATGAAAAAAACCTTGATTGACTCAGGCCCACTGATAGCTCTTTTTGATCGAAATGACTCATACCACATTGCTTCTGTGGAATTCATTAAAAAAAATCGTAGTGAACTAGTAACGACAATAGCATCTGTTACGGAGACGTTGCATCTATTAGATTTTAATAGAAACGCCCAAATAGATTTTTTAATTTGGTTAAATGCTGGAGCAGTAACTATAGAACCTATCGTCGCAGATGATCTTTTAAACATAAAAGAACTCATCATAAAATACTCTGATCTTCCTCTGGACTTTGCAGATGCGTGTTTAGTTTTTCTAGGTGATAAACTAAATATCAGTAGAGTTGCAACAATTGATAGAGATTTTAATGTGTATAGACTAAAAGGCAAAAAAACGTTCACCACACTTATCAAGTAGGCTTGACGGCAGCATTCCTGCTGCCAACAAGCCTACATGGACGTATTCACGGCGTCTCTCGGTAAGGTGTTGCCGCTACGGGTGCTGGAAGGTGGCGCTTTTTGCAACTTATAACTCCGATTGTGAGTTATAAGTTATATCACTTTAGAAAAGCGTTGTTCAGATGTTTGACGCAGATAATAATCAAATACCATGCAAATGTTGCGTATCAATAATCGACCACTGGGCAAAACCTTGATTTCATTATTATCAATTGTCACTAATTTATCGTTGACAAACGTTTGTAAAGCATCCAACTCAGAACGAAAATAATCGTTAAATGTTATGCCAAATTGTTTTTCAATGGCGGTGATATTTAACGTAAAGTGGCAAATTAACTGGCTAATAACTTCACGCCGCAAGATGTCGTCATCAGTCAATTCCAGTCCGCGATAAATCGGCAGTTTCCCCGCATCAATCAAACTGTAATACTCTTCAATGCCTTTAACATTTTGACTGTAACTGTTGGCAACTTGGCCTATCGAGGTGATGCCCATAGCGACCAAGTCACAATCTGCATGGGTGGAATAGCCCTGAAAATTACGATACAACGTGTTTTCACGTTGGGCAATGGCGAGTTCGTCATTAGGTTTGGCAAAGTGATCCATGCCGATATACACATAACCCGCCGCTTGTAATTTATTAAGTGTGGTTTCGAGGATATCCAATTTTACTGCCGCACTCGGTAGATCTTCTTCATTGATGCGCCGTTGTGGTTTAAACATTTCAGGTAAATGCGCATAATTGAAAATCGACAAACGATCTGGTGAGGCCTCGATAACTTTATCCAACGTGCGTGAAAACGATTCAGCGGTTTGAAAGGGCAAGCCATATATTAAATCAAGACTAATTGATTTAAATTTGTGTGCTCGAGCGGCGTTAATAACTTTTAAGGTTTGCTCTTCAGATTGTATGCGATTTACGGCCTTCTGCACGTTGGGCTCAAAATCTTGCACCCCAAGACTAATGCGGTTAAAACCTAATTCACGCAATAGCGCAATGCCGGGTTCATCCACTTCGCGCGGATCAAGTTCAATAGAATATTCGCCACTGTCATCGTCATGCAAAGTGAAATGTTCGCGAGTTACTCGCATGAGATCAGACATTTCTTCATGGCTGATAAAGGTCGGTGTGCCACCGCCCCAATGCAATTGATCAACCACGCGATCATCCGCAAATAATGCAGATTGCATGGCAATTTCCCGATGTAACCGTGCTAAATAGGGAGCGGCTTTACTGCGATCCTTGGTAACCACTTTATTACAACCGCAATAAAAACACACCGTGTTGCAAAACGGAATATGAAAATATAACGATAAGGGTTTAGCCTCAGTACCTTGTTGGCTTTCGATATTTGATTTAGCGCACATCGCTCGGTAACTATCAGCCGTGAATTTTGGGTTGAATTGTACCGCCGTAGGGTAGGAGGTATAACGTGGGCCGGCCTTGTCATAACGCTTAATGAGTGCCTCATCGAAAATCAAAGAAGGTTGAGATGCTTGCATAGTTATTCCCGAGTGTTTTTCTGCAGTATTGACCCCGTAATTATAGCGGATATAAACGAGGTTCGCTAGCAAGTGCAAGTGAATCAGAGTGAGTGAGTGAATAAATGTAACTATAGCAGATATTTTTCGCACAAAACTTGCAACATTTATAGAAGTCGATATGCTTCGCGGTATGATCCTAGAATCCGTAGTTGAGCAGCCTGTAGTGTGCGTCATTTTGTGCTGAATTGCGTAATGAACTATTTCCCAAATGGTTGTTCCCTTTGGGAAATAGTTCACACGCAAAGCAGTGCAAAATGCCGTGCAATATAGGTTGCAGTGACTCTCCGAAACGATGAACTGAGGTGCAGTTGATATATTTAATAAATTCATAATGTTATATTGACCCGTAAACGTTCAACTGCGGAATCTAGGATGATACTTAAATTTAGCAAAATGCAAGGCTTGGGTAACGACTTCGTCGTTATTGACGCCATCAATCAGTCTGTGCAGCTCACGGCGGCTCAGGCTCAGTGGATCGCTGATCGGCACTTTGGTGTTGGTTGTGATCAAATATTATTGGTTGAATCAGCACAGCAAGCCGAGGTCGATTTTAAATACCGAATCATTAATGCTGACGGTAGTGAAGTCGCGCAATGTGGTAATGGGGCGCGTTGTTTTGCGCGTTTTGTGCGGCAGAAAGCCTTAACCGATAAAGATGAAATTGTGGTTGAGACTGCAGCTGGCATTATGCGGTTAACCCTGCAATCTGATGCACAAGTAACCGTCAATATGGGCGTGCCGATGTTCGAGCCAAAGGACATCCCGCTGGCGTATGATAAAGCGGCAGCGCTTTATAAAACCCAGTTGAATGAAAACCTCATTGAATTTGGTGCGGTATCGATGGGTAATCCGCATGCGGTATTACTGGTGGATAATATATCAACTGCGCCGCTGGAAACCGTGGGCAAAGCAATGGAATCACATCGTTTGTTTCCACAACGCGCAAATATTGGTTTTCTGCAAATTATCAATCAACAACATGCGAGTTTGCGCGTTTATGAGCGCGGTGCGGGCGAAACGTTGGCTTGCGGCAGTGGAGCATGTGCAGCGGCCGTTATTGGCCAGCGTTGGGGTAAGCTGGGCAATGATGTGGTTATTAGTTTACCGGGCGGTGATTTGCATATTCAATGGCAAGGTGAGGGCGAGCCGGTGTTGATGACGGGTCCAGCTGAATTTGTATTTGATGGTGAGCTTGAGCTTTCTGATATATAACGCGGAGGTTCAATGGTTTTTCAGGTTTTTCTGGATTATAATCTCAAATAATTCCAGGAATTCCAGT
>CALZHW010000128.1 GCA_945787125.1 uncultured Ectothiorhodospiraceae bacterium | reverse complement strand
ATCCTACCCGACAAAGTTCACATGCTGAATGTTTCGTTTTTGGTGCCTGGTATGCGCCGAGAGTTTGGTGGTTGCGCAGGCAACATTGCCTACAATTTAAAATTACTTGGTGGTAATCCAGCGCCCATGGCAACAGTCGGCAAAGATTTTACACCCTACGCGGAATGGATGGATGCAAGCGGTATAAATCGCGAACACATCAAGGTAATCGATAGTGAATTCACTGGCCAGGCATTCATTACCACCGACCTGGACGACAACCAAATTACCGCGTTTCATCCCGGGGCAATGGGACACTCACATGTCAATTCAGTCAGTGATGCGAAAGATGTCAGTATTGGCATTATCTCACCTGACGGCCGAGACGGCATGATCCAACATGCAGAGCAATTTGTAGAAGCCGGCATTCCTTTTATTTTTGATCCGGGCCAAGGCATGCCCATGTTCAATGGCGATGATTTACGTAAATTCATTTCCCAAGCAACTTGGGTGACCGTCAATGATTATGAAGCCGAACTGCTACAGGAGCGAACCGGCTTATCACCGCATGAAATCGCCGAACAAGTTGAAGCCTACATAGTGACACTGGGCGGCAAAGGCTCACATATATACACCCAGCAACACCGCCACGAAATTCCATCTGCAACCGCCAAAGCACTCATCGACCCCACAGGTTGTGGCGACGCCTATCGCGCCGGTCTACTCTATGGAATCATGAACAAACTTGACTGGGCGACAACAGGCCGCATTGCCTCTTTAATTGGCGCAATAAAAATCGCCAACCACGGCCCACAAAATCATCAATTTAGCCGCGAAGAGTTTGCCGCACTTTATGAAAATAATTTCGGTGAAAAACTGGAAGGATTATAGCTAAAATAAAAAAACCGTAGCTTAATAAAAAGCTACGGCCTGGGGGGAGTGAGATTCTGAAGCTGTTTCGCAACAGCTTCATCCTCTCTTTGGTTTCACCGGGAGATGGCTTTACCAAACTTGTTGTGATTTGAGACTAATTATGCAAATCACTTTAATCGTTAACCGCACTTAGAGTCACCACAATTGAGACAGGTTAAACAGCCGTCCATTTTTATCATGGCTTTAGTACTGCATTTTGCACACAGCTCGGCGTTGGCCGGGAAACCTGATTCTTCATCCGCTTGCTCATGGGCTTTAGACTGAATTTCGGCTTTTTTTGCCGCAATAAATTTTTGCTGGTGATGATCCAGCTCTTCATTGTCCAACAAACCGATAGATTTCAGATGCTGTTCAATAATGTCACCGATTTCAGCGACTAACGAGGGCATGTATTTACCGCCCTTTTTGAAATAACCGCCGCGTGGATCAAATACCGCTTTCAACTCTTCTACCAAGAATGTCACATCACCACCTTTACGAAATACAGCAGAGATAATGCGTGTAAGTGCAACGATCCATTGAAAGTGATCCATGTTCTTGGAATTTATAAAAATTTCAAAAGGACGACGGATTTCATGCTCGGTGCCATGGTTTAACACCATATCGTTAATCGTTACATATAAGGAATGCTCTGATAACGGTGTCTTGCATTTGTACGTTGAACCCAACAGCATTTCGGGGCGCTCTACCTTTTCATGCATGTGCTCCACAAGCACTTCAGGTGGTTGCTCCTTGACTACAGCCGCTGCTTTTATTTCTTCATCATTATTGACAACACTAAAGCCAACGATTTTCTTTGCTATTTGAATACTCATTTAAAACTCTCCTCAGCCTATTACAACAGTCTCAAAACTTGCCGTAATAACCTTCTTTCAATGCATCATATAAATTAGCAGCCGAATGCGTTTCACCATCATACTCAATGTTCTCGTCGCCTTTGACTTCAACCGTGCTGCCATCTTCTAACGTGAAGCGATACACCGTATTTTTGAGATCTTGCTCTTTAACCAATACACCTTGAAAGGCTTCGGGATTAAAACGGAATGTGGTGCAACCTTTCAATCCTTCTTGATAAGCATAAAGATAAATATCTTTAAATTCATCGTAGTCATAATTGGTTGGAACGTTCGCAGTTTTAGAAATCGATGAGTCAATCCATCTTTGCGCGGCCGCTTGTACATCCACGTGTTCTTTTGGATGAATATCTTCGGCGGTAATGAAATATTCTGGCAATTGCTCTTCTGCATTTTCAGAGTACGGCTGCGCTTTTGGATTTATCATTTCGCGATAAGCCAATAACTCAAACGAATACACATCAACTTTCTCTTTGGATTTTTTGCCTTCGCGAATCACATTGCGAAAATAATGATGGGCAAAACTTGGTTCAATGCCATTACTCGCATTGTTGGCCAATGACAATGAAATTGTACCCGTCGGCGCGATTGAACTATGGTGGGTAAAACGTGCGCCAACTTCGATTAACTCATCAACAAGCTCTGCATCAACTTGTGCAATTTTTTGCATGTAGCGGCTGTACTTGGCATGTAAAATTTTACCTTTGATTTTATCGCCAACTTTAATCCCGTCTTTCGCCATCTCCGGGCGTTTGCGTATCATCTCGGCGGTGACGTCAAAGTCTTGCAGCATGATAGGCGCCGGGCCTTTTTCTTTTGCCAATTCCAATCCTGCACGCCAGCCTTCAACCGCAAGTTGTTTGGTAATTTCTTCGGTCAATGCCAATGATTCAGCTGAACCGTATTTCATTTCCATCATGGTCATCGTAGAGCCAAGCCCTAAATAACCCATGCCATGTCGACGTTTACTGAGAATTTCATCCCTTTGATTTTCCAAAGGCAGGCCGTTAATTTCAACAACATTATCCAGCATACGAGTAAAAACATTGACCGCTTCTCTAAACTCCTGCCAATCAAAAGAAGCCTCTGAAGTAAAAGGTTTGCGTACAAATCGCGTTAAGTTCACCGAGCCGAGCAAACACGAACCGTAAGGTGGCAATGGTTGCTCGCCGCAAGGGTTGGTGGCGCGAATGTTTTCGCAAAACCAGTTATTATTCATTTCATTGACCTTGTCGATCAAAATAAATCCTGGTTCAGCAAAATCATAGGTGGAAGCCATTATCATATCCCACAAACGACGGGCACGAATGGTACGATATATTTTGCAAGCCACCTGGCCGCTTTCATTAACGACATACGGCTTGTGAGTTGGCCAGTCACGCCAAACGACTTGCTCTTTATTTTCTAGATCAACATTATCGGCTTGCGCTTCTTTCGGCGTTAATGGAAAAGCCAGCTGCCAATCTGTATCGGCTTTTACGGCTTCCATAAAATCTTTAGTAATTAATAGTGATAAATTAAATTGACGCAAACGGCCGTCTTCACGTTTTGCCCGAATAAACTCCGTAACATCTGGATGACCCACATCAAACGTCGCCATTTGTGCGCCACGTCGGCCGCCCGCTGATGAAACGGTGAAACACATTTTGTCGTAGATATCCATAAAGGATAGCGGGCCAGAAGTGTATGCCCCGGCACCGGAAACATAAGCCCCTTTAGGCCGCAACGTAGAAAACTCATAACCAATTCCGCAACCCGCTTTGAGGGTAAGCCCAGCCTCATGCACCTTACCCAATATGTCATCCATTGAGTCGGTTATGATGCCAGAGACGGTGCAATTAATGGTTGAAGTGGCAGGTTTATACGCAAGCGCACCCGCATTTGACATAATTCTTCCCGCAGGGATGGCGCCATGACGCAATGCCCAAATAAATTTTTTCTCCCAGAATTTTTGTTTCTCTGGGGTTGCTTCAACTTCCGCCAATGCTTTTGCAACCCGCTGATACGTATGATCGATAGATTTATCGACCCCTTCGCCATCTTTGGTCATCAGCCGATATTTTTTCTCCCAAATATCCAACGATGCAGCTTGAAAGCCAATTTCAGTGACTTGATTGGGTACAGCTTTAAGGTGCTTCGACCTATGATTGGCGGTAGTTGTCATGCTTTAATCCTTAAAAAACGTGGTGCAAAAAACGATCTGGCTGCCTGATTTACGCTTGAGTGTGTATTATACAGGGGCAAAACACTACATCTTGTGTTTTGCGTGAAGAATAGGTTGAAAGAAGACATCTGTCAAGTGACAAATTATGGCCTGGTTGATTATTATACTCTAATAAAATCAATGAGTTACAATATCACCTTTATTTATCAGTAGCTTAGCGTGAGCATTTACTTTTCGTGTAAAACCACTACATCTTGTGTTTGCATATTTATCATACGAGCATTGCAAGTCCGCACCGCTCTTGGCGGCAAAATCACACTTAAAAACGCGATAAATATCTCCATATGAAATTATCAACCGCAACCTTGCTAGCAACGCTCTCAGCAGCAATATATAACAAGCATGAGCGCCTATTAACAAGTATAAGCCGCCATAGGCAAACGACAAGTCTTGGCTCATTTTGTCGTTTATAGCAAATCAGTTTATACTTGCTGGCTAAATAAACACAAAGAATCAGGATTTTTTATGAATACCGGTGTAAAAGTAATAGGTATATGTGGCAGTTTACGCGCCAATAGTTATACCCGTATGGCTCTGGAAAAAATACTCGCTGGTGCTGCGGAATTAGGTGCAGAAACAAAATTGATCGATTTACGTGATTATGAATTGGTGTTCTGCAATGCGGCAGAGGCTGATCAACTGCCGGACGACGTCAGCAAATTGCAGCGACAAGTCCACGAGGCACAAGGCATCATTTTAGGCACACCGGAATACCATGGTGGTTACAGCGGCGTTTTAAAAAATGCACTGGACTTAATGGGTTTCGATCAGTTTGAAGGGAAAATGATGGGGCTAATGGGCGTTTCCGCTGGGGCTCAAGGCGCAAGTGACGCCATAAATTCGCTGAGAACAGTCGGTCGCGCATTGCACGCCTGGGTTGTACCGGAACAAGTATCCATTCCTTTTGTCGAAACAGCATTCACCACAGAAGGCGAATGTATTGATCCGAATATCTCGCTTCGTTTGCAAGCTTTAGGCAAACAAGTCGCCCGATTTTCCTTTTTACATTCGTCGTCCGATGCACTGGATTTTATCAGAGCTTGGGAAGAAGCACCCAATAATCCCGGCGGCGACTATTAGCGTAGCGCTAACCTTACATGATAAATTTAAAATTCACTTTACTCATTATCGCATTCAACATTATTGGCTCGGCAGCACATGCGGCAGATATGCCACAAGATCACATGCATGGACTGGATCGATGCACACAATGTCACCTCGAAGGTGTGGATATTTCACCACTGCTCGAAAAAACCGGTAACTGCCAAAGCTGCCATGATCAAACCAGCTTAACATCATTTGTTGAACGTTTAGCAAAAGGCGATTTCGTTCAGCAGACTAACCCTCGTCCGCGAATAAATACCCCGACTGAACAACCCATCTATTACAACGAGACAAAGTTTGGTGATGCACCACACCCAATGATTCGAATCCCCGCTGGAAGATTTATCATGGGCACCAACGAACGTTTATCCGATGAAGGCCCGCAACATACGGTTGAATTAGCGGAGTTCTGGATTGATCAGTACGAAGTGAACAACATTCAATACAAAAAATTCATTGATCAAACCGGGCACCGCTCACCATCACATTTTCGTAACAGAAGCTACCCTGAAGGCAAAGTCGATCATCCCGTGACGTTTGTTAGCTGGCATGATGCTGAAGCATACTGCGCCTGGGCGGGCAAGCGCCTGCCATCTGATCAGGAGTGGGAAAAAGCGGCGCGAGGAGATGACGGTCGCACTTACCCGTGGGGCAATGAATTCGACAGTAACAAGGCTAACTCTCCTCTACGCTGGCAAAAACTCGGTCAATTTGGTGATACCCTGCCAATTGGAATGTTCCCCGATGGCATGAGCCCTTACGGTCTACATGACATGTCGGGTAATGTCTGGGAGTGGACGTCGTCCTGGTATATTGCCTACCCTGATAATCAAACAGCGTCCGAAAATTATGGTGAACGCTATAAAACATTAAAAGGCGGCTCTTGGTTTGATTGCTCTTTTTATAAATGCGGAATATCAGCGCCTGTTTTCAATCGCGCTTTTTTCGCAAAAAAAGTCAGAAATGACACCTTTGGATTTCGATGTGCAAAAAATGCGGACTAATATGAATATTTATCAAACCCTTGTTTTAGCCAGCATATTGTCACTTGCAGGCTGCGGTAAAAATTCAGAATCACCAGAACAAAATAGTAATACTCAGACGCCAAACATCACCTCGAAACCTGCCACCATGGCAGTGGAAATGCAGCGTGTTCCAGCGGGAAAATTCATACTTGGCAGTGACTTGATTGATAAAGAAGATCTGCAAACGCGCTACGGATTTCCAGCACCGCTTTATGTAAACGAACACCCGCAGCGAGAAGCCAACTTACCTGCGTTTGAAATGGATAAATATGAAGTCAGTAACGCACAATACAAAGCGTTTTTACTGGCGGCAAAAGGTCCGGATCGTGGCGCAGTGCCGCCTGACTGGAGTCAGAATGGTTATGGCTTGGCACAATCTCAAATGCAAACTATGCCAATGGATACTTTGCGCATGATCGCGGCTGACCACTTCAAACTCGACATGGATACGCGCAATATGGAACGCGAAGCGATAAGCAAAGCCATGCTGGAAAAACATCTAGAACTTGATAAATTTCCTGTCACCGGTGTAACCTGGAGTGATGCCGATAAATTCTGTCGCTGGCGAGGCGCACGCTTGCCAACAGAAAAAGAATGGGAAAAAGCCGCACGCGGCACCACGGGCAATGAGTTTCCGTGGGGTAACAACTGGGATCCCAAATTGACAAATACCGGTGATGATTCCGAATGGGAAGAAGGCATCGCACCCGTAGGCGCTTATCCCAACAATGCCTCACCCTATGGCATTTACGACTTATCTGGCAATGTCTGGGAATGGACAGACAGCTGGTATGACATTAATGAAGGCTCCGACTATCATGACCCTGAGTATGGCAAAAAACACATGATCATCAAAGGCGGCAGTGGCGGCATGGGGCATTATGCCATCAGCTACTTCTACCGCAATGCCACCCGTCAATACGCAGAGCCCGACACTGTCGCTGAAGATATCGGTTTTCGTTGTGTTAAGTGATTGTGGTTCGCTTTGCTCATACAATCTATCTTTATTCATTATGTGCGATTTATTTCCTTATGCCAAAACAAAGCGCCCCCAACTTTTGGGTCTAACTCATAACCAGAAAAACCAAATTTTTTGTACGATGACTTCGCCGCCTCATTGTTACTAAGCACCTCAAGAGTTACCTTACAACACCCTTTTAATTTTGCAATCTCTTCAACTTTTTCTAGAATTTTCTGGCTAATTCCTTTGCCTCTATATTTCTCCAAAACTACAAAATCATGAATATTGACCAGTGGTTTACATACAAACGTGGAAAATCCATCAAAGCAATTAGCCAACCCAACTGGCTTACCGTCAATATAGCCTATGACACTAAAGGCATGAGGAAGCTTCGCTAGTTCCGCGACAATATTATCTATTACATTTTTACTTAGCTCTTTTCCTCCACCCATCGGATCTTTTGCATAGGCATCCAATAGCAAACGAATATCATTGCCATGCACTTCATCTAAGTAATTTGCTTTTACGATGCTTATATTCATTATTTACTTTCTGCTTCCATCCAAATTTATTGCCACACATAACAACTAAGCTGTGCCACATATTGCCGCAGCGCGGCAACATGTCGGAACAAACAATTTGTTATGTGTTTATTCACAACTCTCCTTCATTGCTTTTATAAAATACATTTTCCACCGGATGGGCTTACTTGCTTCCGGTGATTCAAAAAGTGCGTATCCTTTTTTGACATGACCTTTGGGGAAATATTTTAATGGCTTAGCCTTTCCATTATATATTAGACTCGCCACCTCTTTGTCGGATAGTTTAAAAGCCAAACCTACCGGAGACCAAGAAACACAAATTATTTTATTCACATAAAGTGCAGCCCCACTAAAGAGATGCTTTACCTCAATGGGGTGAACGGATTCCTTTTCGATATTGAGCCGCTCGACCAAATTCGACAATTTCTCAAAATATTCTTTTGCCATCTATTTGTGACCCATAACGAGACTGTAAAAAAACTAAAATAATAAAAATCACAAAAATTTTGACCTCGCAAGTTATTCTACATTCAACGATCTCAAGTTAACGAACAGTTTTGGTATCTGCAAAAATCGTCAAGAATAGTCATTCCTGCTAGATTAGTTTAACTTTATATTCCTTCCATTTCTCGTCTAAGGATACGCCATAATGCTCTTTAAATGACTCTGAGAATTGTTTTCTGTCCTGAACTGATAGTAGTAGGCTTCTGAACCCTTGATTGTCACTATCATAAAGAAACTTAACAAAATTACCTGCCTGTCTATAAAATATTGGCCGAGAAAGATTAAAATTAGTGTGATTTTTTGGAAAGATAATTGACCCGCTTTCATTTGGGTAAAAAGTTTCACCCTCTTTAAATTGATCTATTACATCAGAGAAATCCATTTTAGCACCTTCTGATTTTGAACTGACATAAACGGCTAGCCCCTCCCTAAACCAAGTTGGAACGTCACCCCATTTCAGCATACTTAGTTGTTGAACAATATGCAGGTGTGATAGCTCATGCGTAAGGAGCCTGGGTAGCGTGCCTACTGGCTGGGTCAAAATACGAGGTGATAAAAAAACCTTTTCGTTTATAACACAACCTAATACTAATCTAAAACCACAGTGACGTTTAAAGCTATCTAATGATGATATTGCATAAATTTTAACTGGTTTAGCAAAATTCCTGTATTGCTCAATTTCAATGACTTTAATTGCATCATCTAAATATTTCTCAGCCTCTTTCGCCAAGGGTGAGGACTCTGATTCTGTATAAATGAGACCATTTTTCTTGCTAGTGAGCAGAAAATCGTCAGTAGATTGAGTCATGGCAATGGCAGTTTTAATCGTTGTGCAAGCGCTTGTTGCGACAACAAAAAAAATCATAATGATAACTCTATACATTTTAATGCCTTTCTTTCCGGTTTGAAATCTAACGCTTGGCTCCTGCGGCATTTAATAGTGGCGTTTCTTTAACATAAAATAGAACGCAGCGACTAATGCCAAAGATACGCAGCCGTTAAATGCCTGTTATACGCAATTATTAGCTGCGCAGTACAGCGCTAAACTTCAATAAATTCTCGTAACACCCTACAGCATTTGAGTGTTGTGAACCACCCACCAATACACAATCAATGCCCGCTGCTTGCGCACCACCAAGATCTCTCCGAATAGAATCACCTATGACTAAACTTTGATCTTTATTAACATCAAGTTGCTCTATCACTAACTCGAATGGTTTTGGTGATGGCTTAACCATACCGTGATCCGATGAAAATGATGACGCCGAAAATAACTCATTGATACCCAGTTTTTCAAATAACCGTACCCATGTGATTTTCGGTGCCCATATATCAATAACAACTGCCAATTTAAAATTTTTACTCAATGTATGAAGTACCTCGATATACTCAGAGGGAATACATCCGATTTCATGCTGCGCAAAAGTATTAACAACTTTTGATACTTCTTCCTCTGGAAACTCTTGATTTACAATAGTCTTCAACACAACTTCTATTGTTGGAAAAGTATGTCTGAAGTTTTCATCAGGATATCGTTCATCTAAATAGGAATAAACTGCTCTAATTATACGATTAATCTCTTCTGTTGAAAGGATTCCTCCTATTTTGTGATAGTACTTTGAAAAATCCTCAGAACTCCCAAAATTGTCTTCACCAAACATAAATGTACTATTCATATCTAGCAACAAAACTGACTTATTTGAATACATACATCTCCCTGTTAACAGCTAGCGCTTGTCCGCAGTTTCTATTGGTTAAGCGTCACTCTATTGAACCACCAGATTTAGCCAATTGAAAAATATGATCCTTATGTAGAAATTATTTTGTGGTTAATGCATTAAGCGCTGAGAGATGCGCCTGACTTCAATTTAGGTAAAACGGAAAATAAATTATCCATCAAGGAAAAAAATACTGCAAGGGTAACGTCAATGCTTAAACTTCAGATTTATAACCACCGTAAATCCTGAGGGACAGCAACATTCAAAAAGCTATCTTCATAACAAAATCGGGCTCGTCCAACAAATCAGATCGGGTCAGAGGAGGCAAAGCCTCCGTCTGCCCACAGAACCGCACGTACGGGTCCGTATACGGCTCCTCAAATAAGACGAACCCATTCACGAAGTTCAAACCAGTGTGACAGTTTACG
>CALZHW010000127.1 GCA_945787125.1 uncultured Ectothiorhodospiraceae bacterium | reverse complement strand
GGGATAACTCAACACCGTCTTAATCAAACGGCGGAGTTTTTTCTCGGCATCGTGACTATTGAGGTCAAACTTGGTTTGTCCGTGTGGTTCTAGAATATCTATCGCCGTGTTCCACTCAAGTTCTGTGTAGTCATCATCAAAGCTTAAGCGAAATAAAAATCCGACTATGCCTTCTGTCGTTTCAAAACCTAGGTGACGAAAATAAGTGGTCAAATTCAGGCTGGCACCGAACTCATCGTAAGGATTCATCGCCCACGAAACAAACTTTGCCCGCCAAAGCATTTGGTTGGAGTTAATCCATGCTTTGCCGCTTTCTGGATAACCTTCAGGACTAGGGTTTTCGAACAAACGCATGCCCATCGGCGTCAAGAGGTAGGGCGTGTTATTAGAAATCTGAGCATCCAGCGCACGGGTAACGCCGACAACAAATTCTAATGGTGTTTTGATCTTAGTGCGATAATTTGCAGGATCTGCGAACTCGGCAGAGGTTAGTAGAGCTTGCAGCACCAAAGCCATTTGCTTTGCATTATTCTGTTCAACCAGGAAGGTATCTGCGCAGCGATTTATCAACGCAGCTGATGGTGAATCTGTGACAAATAATCTCGCTAGCTTGGTGCAGAGAAAATTTGCCGTTGATGGATGTGTGGCTAATATGTCCAAAACTTTTTCGCCATCTTCAATTGCTGAGCCGGCAGGTAAGATATGTCTTAGTACATGTTTCTCTGAAAAATCATGGACAGTCGCGTTAAAAAAGAACACTTGATTCCGTGCTGCCCAGCCGGTAAAGGCACGCGCGATATTATCGACATCTGCTTGGCGGAACTCGGTGTCATTACCGAGGGTATGCAGTTCGAGCAGCTCACGTGCATAGTTTTCATTGGGGCCGTGTCTGACGTTGGCGGCGTTATCAAGATAAAAAATCATCGCTACGCTTTTGGCACTGGTAGCTAACAGATCCCGAAAGCGTCCCAGCGCCTGGCCACGGAAGGCTCTGTTATCAGCGAGTTCGTAAGCCACGGAGCCGTGTTTGTTAATATCAGTATTGAAGTGGTTCTCCCAGAACCATGTCATCACTTCTTGTAACTGGCGACGGCTGTGGCGCGCGTGGTTTAGTTGATAGCGTTGCAATTCCACCTTACTGACAGGCTCAACTCCCTGCATTTGTGATGCGAAGAGGCTGTCATCAATACTGTTTGGATTAAGCTGTTGAGCCAAAAAATTGGCTGTGCCGATACGCTCGATTTCAGCTAGCAGCTCAGGTGTTGCGCCAAATGTAATACGATTAATAAGTTGCCTGGCAGCGATATCTCGACCGAGCACCTGAAATTGAAGACGTTGCTCTGACCAGTTGCCACCAGTGTCTTGAGCGCTCAGTGTAACGGTTACGCTGGAATTAGCACTGACCTGTTCAGGTTTTACTATGAAAGCCCATTTGCCACTGCCTGCGGTTATAACAAGCGGTTCTTCTTCAGCTGTCCGTCCAAGGTTTGCATCGTCTACCGTTGCAATCAGTTCTACTACTCCGGCCTGATCAGTCACCTGTCCGGACAAGAGAAAACCGGTATCAGATACTTGCTGCCCGGTAGTATGAGAAGTGACTTCGATTAGTGGTGGCTCGGTATCGTCCACTACTTGAACGGCTAGATCGAACTCTGCTGCGTTGTGGGTAGTATCTTGTGCGCGGGCAGTTAACTTGACGATTTCTCCACGAGTAATAAATGATGGTGTGACCTGCGCCAGCCAGCGTTGACGCGTTGGTTCATAGATGGCGGCGACCTCATGTACCCCGGCGACAGTATCTGTCACTATCACCGACACAGCAGAAACCGCGACATCGTCTGAGGCAGAAATTTCAATTTGAAAACCTCGATCACTAACCGGCATGTCGAACGTTGGTAACTGAATGGATACTCGCGGCGGGGTTTGATCAAGTTTGTCGGACTCATCAAGTCGACTTAGTGAGAGTGTCGTCGAACCTACGCCGGTTACCGCTGCACTGTGAAAATTTCGATTGTCATTGAATGGATCGAGAGCGGTAAATATATACACCTCACCTGCGGTCAGGGAGGGTAGGTCGAAATGTACAGTGCCCAAGCTGTCGGTGATACCCGACTGCAACCAACGCAAATCACCACCAGCCAATTTCCTCGATGCATTTATTACTTTGCCAGCCAGCCTTTGTTGATTGTCTCGATCAATAATTGTTACAGCTGAACTGCCTACGCGAAATTGAAAGTTCCCTGGTGCGGTTAATACTTGACTGTGAACATATTTTCCGTAGGGATTAGCTGACAAGACGTAACTTTGTCCTTGCCCCAGTCCAGGCAAATCAAATACTACTTCGCCAGCGTTATTAGCATTACGATTGGTTCTATATTCGAGAGTACCATCGGCGAGTCGCGCCCATGCATGAATCTTCTGATCACCCAATGGTGTGCCATTCAAAGCATCGAGCAAAACGACATTTAACGTCGGTCGGCCAACAGTAAATTGATAAGCACCTGGTTGGGAAATTAATTGACTGCTCTCCCAAGCGCCACTGATGGGATTCATCACCTCCAGAGCGTAGACCGATCCGTTGCCTAAGTTTGCTGGATCGAAACGTAATCGTCCGCCATCATCACTATGAGTGCCTACAATATATGCCAATGAACCATCGGCATGTCGTTCGTTAAGTCTGACCCAGGTCTGTGTCATAACTTGGCCTGTTGCGCCGCTGACAATGGTGGCCACTAGGGTTCCAATTTTAAAGACAAAGTCTCCTGGCGAATTTAGTATTTGGCTGTGAACATATTTTCCGTAGGGATTAGCTGACAAGACGTAACTTTGTCCTTGCCCCAGTCCAGGCAAATCAAATACTACTTCGCCAGCGTTATTAGCATTACGATTGGTTCTATATTCGAGAGTACCATCGGCGAGTCGCGCCCATGCATGAATCTTCTGATCACCCAATGGTGTGCCATTCAAAGCATCGAGCAAAACGACATTTAACGTCGGTCGGCCAACAGTAAATTGATAAGCACCTGGTTGGGAAATTAATTGACTGCTCTCCCAAGCGCCACTGATGGGATTCATCACCTCCAGAGCGTAGACCGATCCGTTGCCTAAGTTTGCTGGATCGAAACGTAATCGTCCGCCATCATCACTATGAGTGCCTACAATATATGCCAATGAACCATCGGCATGTCGTTCGTTAAGTCTGACCCAGGTCTGTGTCATAACTTGGCCTGTTGCGCCGCTGACAATGGTGGCCACTAGGGTTCCAATTTTAAAGACAAAGTCTCCTGGCGAATTTAGTATTTGGCTGTCAATATACTTGCCATAGGGATTGGCAGATAAAACATAATTTTTTCCCTGACCGAGTCCTGGCAGTTCAAATGTTACTTTGCCAAGGCTGTCGCTATTTCGATTACTGATATATTTCAGAGAACTATCTGCTAAATGTTCCAGGACATGTACTTTGTGACCTGCAAATATCTGTCCGCTGACGCCATCGATCAGCTGTGCGCGTAACGTCGCACTTTGTGTAGCGGCACTAAAACTTGCAATAAAAAGTGTAAAAACCAAAAGGGTTAAAACATGCAAGTTGATCTGATAAAAAAGGCTGCGGTTGTTGGAGTCTTTCTTTTGGGGGGTGGTATATGTGTTCTCTACTATCATTTCACTTTTAACCTCGCTCAATGATTTTAAACTGCTTAAAATTTAGATTTAATTTAAAATGGTTATTCAATGTCATGAGGAGCGCAATGTCGGGTTATTAGCTACTCGAGCGGCATTTGACTTCAGCCCGGGTCCTCTCTGGATCTTCTTCGGGTTTCTTTTGTCACTTGTAATTGACGATTTATTACTTTTGTCTCACTGTTGCATTTCAAAACGAAAATGTTACAGTCTTCTAAGTCGTTAAAAGCTACGATTGGATTCATTAGGCAAAATACAGGCCACCTTATC
The DNA here is from genome assembly GCA_945787125.1 of uncultured Ectothiorhodospiraceae bacterium. Lineage (GTDB taxonomy): Bacteria > Pseudomonadota > Gammaproteobacteria > S012-40 > S012-40 > CALZHW01. Next base: position 6,339 of record CALZHW010000127.1, on the reverse strand, counting down.
ATTGTTGCGGCCAAATAAATATTTCAGACAAATATTATTGGCGACGATCATCTTGGCCAAATTCTGTTTTCTGTTGAAAAAAGGTTTGAAGTAAGGCTTGAAGTAATGTTACGGGAGCAAAAGGAGCGATATACCATGATAGTTTTTTTGGGTAGAGCGTCTCGATGATAGCCATTAAAATTAAGAAAAAAACTCAAGAATTACGCAGCCAAGGCCTGCCCTATGTGCTGCACAAATTTTACGGCGATCATATTTACAAACAAGAAATAATTTATTTATTACAGCGCGATCTAAGTCTGCCGCTGCCGGCTCTCCGACGGCGAGGCACTGCCGAAAAGCAGATTCGTTTTCTTGCTGGTAAGCAAGATATGCAGGGTTTTACCGACTATTTGCCGGAGCATCGTCGTCATATAGGCTTAATTATTGATGCCGGGGCGCGTTGTGCTGCGATTTTCGTCGATGATTCGATCATTGCCTATCTATGGATGATCGGCGGTGATTATTTCGATCGTGAGTTGCGCTATCAACTGCATTGCGATTATGATCAACTATTACAAGGTGTGTTTATTCACCCTGACTACCGTGGTAGTTCAGTATTAATAGAATTGCTGGATTATACTTGGGATCACTATCGTCGTCAGGGTTATCGTCGTGTGTTGGGCATGGTGGATCAAAGTAATTGGGCATCCGTTCGCATGCATCAACGACTCGGTTTTGAAGAAATTGGTTTACGTCTGCGTAGCCATAAACTCCTTACTCTGCGTTGGACCAGCGACGAAAAATATCAAGGAAAGTGTCTGCTCAGGGAGACACCCTGATAGTTTTTAAATGGATTTGAGAAACGAGGATGAAATAAAATGAATAAAAATGATATTGAAACACAAATTAAACAAGTGATGGCGGCAGTTTTTTCCCTCCAGCTGGATGCGATCGATCAGACTAGTAATAATGAAAATGTTAGCAAGTGGGATTCGATCAGTCATATGAATCTCGTTGTTGCGCTGGAAGACAGTTTTAATCTAGAGTTTCTCGACAAGGAGATCAGTGCCTTAACGAGTTACCCAAAGATCCTGGAATCGATCTGCTTAAAAATGAACATTTAACCCGCTGACTTCGCCAAATAGGTAGGAGCTTGTCCGAGTGACGTTATCTGCAAATCAAATCATAGTCAAAAGGAATTGACAATGGAAATTCAAATGCTCAACAATCTGCAAGCATTAGAAGACCACGCAGCGGCTTGGGACGAGCTGGTGCAGCACACGCCGCACACTCTACCGATGCAGTCTCATGCCTGGCTGTCATGTTATTTCCAGCATTGCTTGCGCCCAGGGGAAACTTGGTTTTGCCTGTTGGCATTCCAGGGAAAGCGTCTGCTCGGTGTTTTGCCATTGATTTCATCACACCGTTCTGGACTGCGAGTGCTAACGGGACTCGGCAAGCGACTGCGGTTACCTGATGATGAGCAGACTACCATCTCGGTGGACGTTGTGCTGGCAGTAGGACACGAACGTGAAGTTTTAAAATGCCTGGCTGAGCATCTACAAAAATTGGATGGCGGTTGGCAAGAGTTGGATATGCCGCGTGTGCCCGAACATTCAAGCAGTCTGGCTGCATTACCGGTGCTGCGAAGCCAGCTCTATGATTTATGTGAACCACGCAGTGTGGGCAGTTACCTAATCACCGATGGAGATTTTTCCGCCTACCGCGCAAAGCTCAATTCCAAATTTCGTGGCAACCTGAGAAATGCGACCAATCGACTCGCACGCCTTGATAACGTTGAATACGAATTTCTTAGTGAGGCTGATGCCACACCTCAACACGTTGAATCTTTTTTCGAGGTCGAAGCCGCTTCATGGAAAGGCGATGCTGGCTCGGCGATTATTGCTGATGCAAATCATCGCGCCTTTTATCAAGCTCTAACAGAAGCGTTGTGGCGGCGTGGCTGGCTCGAATGGCATTTCCTTAAGGCCGAAGGCCGTACCATCGCCGCTCAGCTTGCCATACGTTGTGGTGCTACGCTGGTGATTTGGAAAGTGGGTTATGATGCAGCCTACGCCCGTGCTTCCCCTTCGACCCTGCTCTTTGAACGAGCCATTGAGCGTGCATTTCAAGATCCCAGCTGCCATGAGCTCAATGCAGTTACACATATTCCCTGGGACGATAACTGGAACATGCTGAAACGGCGATATTTTCATGTGCTCTGGTATCCGGCTAAACCACTTGCATTGTTGGTCGGCTGGACGCCTTGGTGGCTGCGTTATCGATTGCGAGAAATAACAGCGGTGCGTTCGATGGTACGCAGTTCGCGTCAAGGAGTTAATCAGATGCGTAAACGGCTAACACGACTTACCTGATAGTGGCTTAAATCAAGGATTGATACATATTAAAAGGAGAATGACACAAATGGCAATCTCTAACACCCTGAGTCGAAAACTGCAAAAAAAACGTAATGAGTTGCATCAATATGGTGTGATGTATGTTATACGCAAATGGCTACACGATCACGCCTATGCTAGAGAGCAAGTTTATATTCTTAAACGCGACCTCAGCTTGCCAATGCCAGATATTAATAGGCGGCGACAATCAACTATCGAAATACGTCTTCTTGAGGGCGAGCAAGAACTTGAAAGCTTTACTCCCCTTATGCAACAAAGCCGTCCACAGGTCGAGCGCTGGCTCAAGGCAGGCTTTGTCTGTGTGGTGGCTCTGGTAGATAAATCAGCCGTCGCCTTTCTGTGGTTTACTACCGATCGTTTTTACGACTCCGAACTGGACTATTGTTACGAATGCCAAACACCAGACGAAGTATATCAAGGGGTTTTCGTACATGAAGATTATCGCGGCAGTCCAATTCTGCTCGAAATGTTTCGCTGTGGCTGGCAGCACTTTCATGACCTCGGTTATGACTGGGTAGTAGGTTCAGTGGTTACCAGAAATTGGCGTTCGTTGCGGGTACACCAGCGACTAGGGTTTGTCGAAAAAGGCATAATGCTGCATACCACTCGACTATTGGGTTGGCGTAGAAGTAGAGTGGAAGAATACACAGAGCAACGTCTGTTGAATGATGAGATGAGTTCTACTGGCTCCTAAAGTTCATAATTGCAATAGTGCCACTTTCCAGCACCCGTAGCAACAAAACCTTACTGAGAGACGTCGTGAATACATCCCTGTAGACTTGACGGCAGCATCCATGCTGCCAACACTCTCGATAAAGAAATTGCCACTACGCGCGCTGATTATGGGAAATAGTTTGAACCCCAATTGTGAGTTAGGAAGATTGGGAGTCGTTGTTTTTTTTGCGCCATGGCAAAATTTGTTTGAGAATAGAGATTTCCTCTATCCGCAATAACACACTGGCACCGAGAAATGTGGCGGCCCCACTTAGGCCGATGAGAGCGAGGCTAAACAACTGTGTCAGCGTCGTTTGCGGCATCAGCCACTCATTTAGTAGAGCCATAATAGTGGCGGCAAATGCTGTAGCGACTAGTTGTTTGCCCACTGCTCGTAGATCTACCACACGAATCAATGGTCCCCAGTGACGCCAGAGAAACAGGTAAGTAAACGTCAGCAGCAGACCGGAAGAGACGCTGATTGATAGGGCAATACCCGCTATGCCATATAGCTGACTGAACACTGCGACACATATTAAACGTAGCAATACACCGGTCACAGCCACTGAAGCAGCGAATTTGAGATGAGGTGCGTTATGGTCGGCGAATAGCGCAGCCATCATCATGCTGATCAGAAAGGTAAATACGCTGGTAGGTGTATACCAGCGTAATACTTGCACGGCGGTATCAGCCGCAGCGGCGTCAAAACGGCCGTGCTGCAGCACAATATCAACCATCAACTCTGCACCGATCCACAGGAATGCGGCGAGTGGTAATAATACAAAAAGCCCGGCGCGTTTCGCCCGAATTAACTGTTCGCGCAGCGCGTTGGCACCACCACTCACCGCCCGGCGTGAGAGTTCGGCATACATCACGGTGGCAACAGTTGCGCCAAACAGCCCTGGCATCAGCTCTGCTAGACGCTGGCCGTATTCGAGTATCGAGACTGCTCCCAGTCCGAGCAAGGAAGCAAAGGCAATGTCGATCCAGGCGCTGGCTTGGTTCAGCCCTTGCAGCAACAACATGGGCAGGATGCGCCCATGAACCTTAAGTTCCCCTGCTGAAGCAGGTGTCTGGTTATCATTACTTTGTTGGCGTAGTACACGAACCACAGGAAGAATAAGTAATACAAAGCCAACGACCGAGCCGATGACCATCGCGACGGTAAGTGAAACCACCCCAAGTGGCGGGATGAACAAGAGTAGGGCAATAATAATAAATAAGCGCGGTAACTGAGCGGCGATTTCAGGCAACGCAAAACGCCGCGAAGCATGCATAAGACTGGTGAATAACGCTGTCAAAATTCCTAAAGGAACGATAAACGCAAACAGACGAAATAGTTCAACCGTTAAGGCACGATATTCGGCGTTGAAACCTGGCGCAAGTAAGCTAATGAATGCCGGAGCCAACAGCGCAAGACCGATACCTGTCAGTGTGGCAAGCACCAGTAGGCGGCGCACATGGTGGTGCCAGGCCGCACGCATATCGTCTTCTTTAGATTGGTGTATGGCTTTGAGCAAAGGTGGGATGTAAATAGTGGTGATAACTTGCCTGAGCGCCTCGACAATACCTATCACTACGCGTCGGGCAAGGAAAAAGGCATCGGTTCCGGAGGCCACTCCAAGCCGGTTGGCTAACAGTACGGACAATAAAATACTCAACAACAAACCGATACCGCGAATGGTAAATAATGAAATTAGCGATTTAAGGATCTGCAAGGGTGATGATGGACGCAGCACGCTAATAGCAACCTTGGTAACAACATTGGAAAGCAGGCGATAACTTACGCCCGAGCACACTGACGTTTATAACATCGTAATGGCGCAGTGTTTTTGTCAGATTAAACCTCAATGTTGGTCGGTGCAATGATTCACAAATACCAATGTATTGCATAGCTATGTGCTTGTTGTAATATTTATTTGTTAGTCTAACAGCCTTTTTGAATAAAGCTATATTTCGCCACGGCTTGGGTCAAGCATACATTAATTTTAATTAATTTTTTGAAGTATTTTTTTAGTCTATACTTTCAAAGTGAGTGGTTTTTATTATAGGGAAATAGCAAGCTTGGCACGTAGGAGCTCACATAGGGACTAAGGAATTGCGCATAAAAACTTTTATACGTTGCACTTTGGTTTGATTGATTGACAAAATACTTTCTGTACGTTTTAATTGTATTGCATAATAACAATAGTGGTTAGGAATAAAACCGATAACAGGTCAGAGATAAAGGTTTACAAACTTTATCTCTACAAACTTCTTTTTCTATAAATGATTGAGGCAGCATACTTAATAGTAAATGCCGTCTTATTGATCGTTTGATGAAAAAGGCAACACTACATTGGATGTATGTTGGGGGAGAAAATGTCGAAAATACTTGTCACCGGTGGTGCGGGTTTTATTGGTTCACATACTGTGGCTGCGCTGGTGCAACAGGGTCACGATGTGCGCGTGCTTGATTGCCTGGATCCCCAGGTGCACGGATCTAATGCAGAATTTACGCCCGAGCTGCAAGCCATGGCGGAATGCATTCAAGGCGATGTCTGTGATCCAGATAGCGTGGCAAAAGCATTGCATAACGTCGATGCGGTAATGCACTTTGCGGCACTTACTGGTGTTGGGCAAAGTCTCTATGACATTCGTCACTACATCTCTATTAATTGCGGCGGAACCGCCACTCTCCTAGAAGCCATTTTGCGCAGCGGTCTGCCGATTCAACGGCTGGTGCTAGCATCTTCACGCGCCGTCTACGGTGAGGGTAGTTATGCCTGTTCAAATCATGGTCGGGTTTATCCACCAGCACGCGATCGAGCAAGCCTGGAGCAAGGAAATTTCGAGATTTTTTGTCCGCATTGCGATGCGCCGCTGAAGCCTCTGGCCACTGAGGAAGAGCGTCCACTAGCGCCTATTTCCATTTATGGTTGGACAAAAAAAGCGCAAGAAGAAATCTGCCAGCAGGTGGTCTCTCTGTCCGGTCTACCAGTAACCATCTTGCGTTATTTTAATGTCTATGGTTCCGGCCAGTCCCTGCAAAATCCCTACACCGGTGTGGTGTCAATTTTCTATAGCCGGCTCCAAGCTGGGCAACCCATTTTTCTTTACGAAAGCGGATTACCAGGGCGAGATTTTGTTCACGTGCAGGATGTGGTGCAAGCCAATCTCAAAGCATTGCAAAGTATGGTTCAGCTGCAGATTTTGTCAATGTCATACGTTGGGCGCTGGCGCCAGAAAA
>CALZHW010000126.1 GCA_945787125.1 uncultured Ectothiorhodospiraceae bacterium | reverse complement strand
GGGTCAGAACCCTTTTAGAGCCTCCCCTTGAAGCATACCCCACTTTTTGTTTTAACGTCTTCTCAATTTTTTCCTTAAAGCGATCATTGCCTAGCTGTAATGGTCAAGTTTTCTTAATAGCCATGTGTTAGGTGGTACCCTCACTTCTTCAAATTAAACTAGTTCTGCGTTTTAACCTATCTCAAACAATTACATGAGGAAGTTATGTATTGAATACATTGCAATCAATAAGTAAATGGTTCTTCGTGCTTCCTAATCAAAAAAGTTGTTTTGGGAGAGTAACGAATGCTTGTTTTGGGATCAATTTATATTAATGTTGTGGGTCAAGTTTCTGTGATTTTGTACGTTAAACAATCTATAACTAGCCATATGCCTATGTGGCGCATTCAAATTGAGCAATTTTAAGATTAACTTATGCCTATTACGAATACAGAAATAAAAATTAAAATCATCAACTTTCTAGAAATCGCTTATAAAACAGACAGAAAACTGACCGCTTCACTGGTTAAAAACAAAGGCCCGTTCACCTTAGAAGTGGACAACACGGGTAACGCTACATTGTCTGGCAATGCAGGAGTTGTTACATTTTCTGTATTAGACGAGATTAAGCAATTTGGTTTAAAGTTTAAATATGCGAGCGTTAGATTTTCTGGAAACAAACAAGGTATGATTAATTATCAGGCTTCATTTGGCGCACCTATTGAAATATCTGTTATGGGCTTCATCGATGTTGAAAACCTGATACTGAGTTGTAGTGGTTTGTTATGTATTGCCGCCAGAGCAATGAGAAACCGCCATCATCTAATTGACAAATCTATTGCTGAACAGACTCGATGATTATAAATAAATTTACTTCTTATCATTTTCTGTTTTTGTGTTTTTCTTTAATCGCTTACACCCCTGCCGTCACGACTCATAATGAAGGAAACGTGCTTTTTAGTGAATATCAGCGTTATTCTGCGTTGTTAAATGAGCAACATAAATATACTCCGAAACAATTGAATAATGTTTTTTCATTTTTTACTGATCGAAAACAAAAAGATTTATTAAATACCGAAGCTAAAACCGACGCACTGTTAAAGGAGCTGGTAACTGACTATTTATCTTTTCCTCTTTGGATTAATAAGTCAGTAGGTCATTTTGAAAATATGGATAATAATAGCTCATGCTTAGTCATTAATGGCTACACTACTAAAAATGAACCTATTGCTATCAATGTGAATTATTCAAAATCACCGCATTGGAAAATAGAAGAGGTGCATGTGGAGTTTCTAGCCCCTTTTAACAAATTTTTAACTAAAGCGATCTGTGATAGAAAAATACGCGATGCTATACGGCTAAAAGAAATGATGTGAGTTTGAGCATCTAAACCGCTATTGCCCTATCAATTCTTTCACCATTAAGGGGTCGAGCCCTTTTAGAGGGCCTCCCCCTGGAAGCATACCCCACTTTTTGTTTTAACGTCTTCTCAATTTTTTCCTTAAAGCGATCATTGCCTAATGGTGTTCCAGTTTGCCATGCGGCACGAATTTTATTAGTTACATCTTCTTTGTGTTGCTTAAACAAGTCTCGGTAGGCTTTTCTTCTTTCTTTTTCATCTTTTCCAAGTGCCAAATACAGTGAATGCGATGAGATTAATCGATTCTTTTTTCCATACGCATTGCACAAATAACTTGACCAGCGATAATCCCTGATATTTTCGACCATAGCAGTGCGAAGAGGATTAAGTTCGATGTAGCGCATACAGCTCAAAAAATACATGTCTTCCTGGATCAGGCTGCATTTAAAGCGTCCTTCCCACAAAGTACCGGATCGGCCATATGTGTGATTGATATACGGGACATAATACCTGCCAACATATTGCATTAAACAACTTATGCCGCCCTTGTCACTCGATGATACCAATAGATGCATATGATTAGTCATCAATACATAAGCGTATACCTTACAGTGGTACTTAGTCACCCCAGCTTCCAACCATTCGAGGTAACTGTGGTAGTCACTTTCTTCAAAGAAAATTGGATCTCGATTATTACCTCGCTGCACCACATGCGTAGGAACATCAGGCAAAAAGAAACGGGGTTTTCTGGGCATAAATAAGTCTAATAATCTGAACTATGTTGATAAAGCGTAGTTTAAAGTAGTGGTTAAATATTGCAAAGGGCTCTGACCCCTTTATACTCGTTTTTCATTGAAACTTCGATATAATGTCTTTCTTCAAGACTCAGGTGTTTATAGCTCATTTGTAGCCTCTGCTTTATGGTTTCGTAGCCTTGCATTGTAACCCTGGGTCTTGATCTATTTAAAGGGTGTATTTTGCTCAGCTACTGTCAGAGGTTATGCACTTATTATACGAATGCAGGTGAATATATTCAACCTTTTAACGCATCATGGATTCGCCCTGTATTAATTCAGGATGTACACCTTGTTGCCAAAACTGATAAGTCCTGTCAGCTTTGTGCGCTTTTTTGTAAAATGCCAATTGATCCAAAATAGCGTTTACCTTGTTATCATTGAGGTAGCGAATAATTTTTTTAGCTGTAAACGATTTCAATTACTGTGTAGTCCACTTGCTGAATTTCCTTTCGACTTCTTCTTGACTCAATGCACCTTCAGTATCAACTCGAGAAATACCTCTCTGAATCTTTTCAACTGCATAAAAATGATATTGCACATCTTCCAATGTGCATTCATCTGTCAATTTATCGAGAAGTGATTCCACTTCGTCTTTTGTTGAATTCATGATTGCCTCGCTAATTTTTCTTTTATCTAACTCCAAAATAATTTTATGTGTGCGAGGGAATACACATTACAAAATTCGTTTGACCATTAAATGCTGTTAAATTTATTATCTACCAGAAAACTAACATAAGAAAAATGTTAGTCCTCCTTAAAAATTTAGTCAGTAATTTTTAATTTAAAATATTTCTACGAGTCCAACGATACTACAATCTACGATTACTCAACTTGTAGAGCTAGCTTGTATTTTTTCATGTATCTCTTTTGCGTTATTTAAAATATCTTTTACTGAACGATTGCTGTATTCCCCTCTGTCGAGTTGGTCAAAACCATGGGTTACTTTTAATTGTAAACGCTCTAGTTTCATTTGTTCGTATTCGGCAGCTGAAATCAAAACAGCAACAGGACGCCTGTGCTTTTCAATAGATACCGGTTCTCGTTGCGCTGTATCCATCAATTCGCCAATATTTTCCCTAGCTTCTTTTGCTGTAATATTAATCATACTTATCCTTCCGAAAATGGTCATCCCTTTTCCTCCAACACTTTCCAGCGTCCACCTTTAGCCGGACCAATTCGCTCAATTAACCCTTCTTTCTTCATCTTACCTAGCTGGTATTTCACGCCATCTTCGGTAATATCGGTTAGCTTTTCAGCAATCTCTCGCCTACTTGCCTGAGGTGACTCTTGCAATATTTCAAGAATTTTCTGGGTAGTTTTCTGGGTAGTTTTCTGGGTAGTTTTGCCCTTTTTTGTTCTGGACGTTTTCGCCAGTATTTTCCCTTTTATCTCGAGCATAAGGCCTGTCGAATCGTGCCGATAAGAGGGCTCTGGCAAGTCTGCTTTGCGGCATGCTTCTATAATATTTAGGGTGCCTCTACCCCACGATTCTATTAAGCCTGCACGAAAAAAAGCATTAGCAATGTCAGGGTTAAAAGGCTCTGATGGATGTTTTTCAGACAAACGTTCGACACTCCAGTTGTCAGGCAAGCGACCACTATTCCAAATAATAATATGATCATCGTAAACACTAATTTGAATTGGCACACCGCTACTGTAATCTTTATGGGCAATAGCATTTAACACGGCTTCACGCAGGGCCGCCTCAGGAAAGGGGTATTCTTCAATACGCTGTATTCCTTGATAGCTAATGGTGGCCTTCATATACTTGGTTAACAACAAGTCCAACACCCCGTTGACTTGATCAAATAAATTACCGTGCACTTCATCTTGGTAGCGTAAATCATCATCAGTTTGAAAGAAGCCAATTTTTACATAAGCACCAGTGACAAAACGTTCTGGATCTGGGTGAAACAGCAATAACGCCGCACGCTTCAGATAATTTCCTTCGTTTAAATGTAAACTTTGAATTAATGTTTCATTATTTTCGTTGAGTGCTTCCGCTCTTACTCGTTTGCTTTTTAACGCCTGCCTTTTAAAATAATCTAACGTTTGCGATTGAAAATCACTGACGGCAACCTTTGGCACAGGTACACCATCCCAACGTTTTCCCTGCTTCTTCAGTAAAAATTGATCGAGCGCCGCTCCCTTCAGCTCCTGTTTAGTGCTGCCACTGCGATAGTGATACTGTCCTTTGTAGCTGATGGGATAAGGATAAGGTTCCACCAAAATTTCCAGCAAGTCCTTTCCGTCTACCTCGCGCAGATTCACATCAACCATAATACCGAGCAGATCGCGCACCTTATTGGGGATTATTTCCAACAGCTGCCGCGCATCAACAATGCCAACCGCTTTTCCTTTATCATTACGGCCAATAATTAAAACACCGCCATCAGCATTAGCAAAACCACATACCCATTTCAAGTATTCATCCCGCCAGGATTCTTTCCACTCCACATGCTGAGACTCGTTCATATCAGTCGTGTTCTCCCGGTGAGCAATTCCTCAGTTCATTCTTTTTGGCAATGCCATCAAGTAAAATGTTGAGTTTCTCGCCGACTTCTTTATCACCCTTGAGTTTGATCATGCCAGAAAAGGTGCAACCATCGCGCACCACGATCATGGCTTTGGAGTCATTCAGGTATTTATCAGAGACGTATTTAAGAAAGAGAAAAGTGAGTACGTAATCTTTGTATTGTGATGCATCCATATCGCCACGCAGTTCGTCGTAGCTTGCCCATAGGGAGGAATGGAGTTCGGTTTTCTTGATAGCCATGTATTAGGTAGTACCCTTACTTTTTTAGATTTAATTAGTCCTGCATTTTAACCTACCTCAAACTATTACATGAGCAAGTTATGTATTGGATACGTTGCAAGCAATAAGTAACTGGTTCTTCGTGCCGCCTAATCAAAATAGTTGTATTGAGAGAGTAACGAATGCTTGTTTTGGAATCAATTTATATTAATGTTGTGATTCAAGTTGCCATGATTTTGTACGTTAAATAATCTATAACTAGCCCTATGCCTATGTCGAGCACTTAAATTGACCTATCAATAGGTCATTTTGAAAATGTAGATAATAATGGCTCATGCTTAGTAGTTAGTGGCTACTCTGCACTATTCTCTTTCCCCGGTGTAAGTAATAGATGAACATGATTTGTCGTTAAAACTTAAGCATGGATTGAACTTCCATGTTTCCCCCTGTGACAAGATAACTGTCACCTATTTATTTAGTGTATCAAAATAAACGAATATTCAAGACCGGCGTTGATTTCAGAAAGTGCATGCCTGATAAACGATTTGAGAAGTAGCCTTGATTTCATAATTGCAAATATCCATCCGGCGCTAAACTGGTAGCCAGCATGACACTATTAATGTCAGCATGCTCCTGCCAGGATTTAACGGCTTGATGAGCGGGTTCTAACCAAAAGTTCTCGATGCGTTCGATGAGTTTATCGATACGATGAGAATCAGAAAGATTTGTTAATAAGGCGAGTATGTGCTTTGCATTGTTAAAATTCTCAGGCTGTTGCTCAATTCGTTTTTGCATTCGGCTAATTGCATGTAAGCCGATGGACAGTCCCAGCTCACGAAATGCTAGACGATATTCTGCGGGTACGTTTAACGAATTATGTGTGACAAAGGTTTGCAGACTGTACTCAATATCACGCAATAATACTTCCAGTCTGGCAGTTTCATGCAGATAATGAATATCGATAAGTTGCACCAGTTTGTAAGCATCAGCTAGCAAGCCGCCAATGCCCAAAGCGTCTTCGGTAGCCCAGCTGTGGTCTGCACACATTGCTACCATCTCTTCAATTTCTGTTTTTAGATTAAGCTCTGCTGCCGTTTCGGGGAAACGTTTTGCAGTGGCTTGCAATTGTTGATAAGTAATCAAACCATCCAGCGGGTCATGCTGCCCCATCGAATTTACCAAGGGACGGGAAAGATCAATACTCATCTTCCAGAACATGCGCTTTGCACCACCTGTTGTGGGTGTATAAGTAAAACCGGCGTGCGCTACTTTGGCTAGTTCCAGCGCCCATTGGTTATAAATGCCTTTGCCCATCACCTGACTGACACGATTGAGGGCATGCATCCATCTCGTCAGGTAATGAAAATACTGGCCATCTTGATCCCAATGCAAAGATTCGTTAACAGGCTCGCCGGGTTGAGGCTCACCCAGCCGCTTGCCAATTCTTAAACCGCCCTGGGTGGGATGCCGCTGTGCGTCTTCCTCATCGAGACCACTGAGCCATCCACTGTGCACGCTATCCTTACGGTGTCGTCCCAGGATTCGATGAACCTGATCAACTAGTTCTAAGGCCGATTGTAAAAAGCTTTGCTTACCGGTTTGTTGATACAATTCCAGATAGTTGCAAACAGCAAAAGCATCGGTCCATAGATAGCGACGTGGTTCACGCGAGGTATCGGACAGCCCTGTAGTCTCAGCAAAATCACGCATAATAGACTGCGTATTCATGGTTTGTTGCATAACGGTTATCCTTGGTACTGATAAGTGTGTATTATCTTAGTCTTTGTGAAGCTTCCGAAAAACTCTGGATTCAACCTTCTAAAGACCAAAGGGATAAGTATCAGGCACACCTTTGGTAGTTTCCTTGGTTAAGGGTTCAACTGCACGGCTTTCATCAAACCAAATATACTCATCAAACTGGCGTGGCAATGAGGCATAGAAGTAGTGACTTTGTAACTCGGTTTCAGGCCGATAGATTACACCGATAGCACGTTCCAGCCGTTCCGCGAGCAGTTTTGTACGGGTTATTTCCTGTAGAGGTTTACGCAATGGTAATAGAAAATTATCGGTATGTACTTCATGACAGACACGTTCATAACTCTCGATATGCGATGGCTGCACCTGCTTCACTTCCATCGGCCCGCCCCATTCAGAAGCCGCCGCAACGGTGCCGTGGTCAGTGCCAAAGCCGATAAGATAGGCTGCATCGTCGTATTCCTGTCGCGCCAGCTGACCAATATTAAACTCACCGCGAGCGCTCATCTGGGTTGCACGTGCATCACCAATGTGTGAATTATGCTCCCAAACAACAGCTTTAGAGTCCGGGCCTCTAAACGCGAGTACAGCCTGCAAGGTTTCAAACATGTGTTGATCACGCTGATTCCAGGAGTTATTTTCGGCATAGTACATGGTGCGGTAATAGCGTTCGGCATTAGTCACCAGCCGGGCATTTTGCTCTACATTAAAAAACCGTTCTCCATCGGCCCAAGCGTACTCCAAACGTTTATTCAACAGATCCTGCAGGGTGGCAAGCACGTCTTCTTCGCATTCTTTGTATTGCTTGGTGATCGTGACCTGGCTATACATTCCAGGGTCGCTGGCCCATGGCAGCAGACAACCATAACGTAATCGAGCCACTTCTGCCGTATCAGGATCAACTTTGTCCAGATAGTTCAGCACCACTTCCATCGAGTGGAACAAACTGTACAGATCCAAGCCATAAAAACCGACTTGTTTATCAAAAGAAGCAATTTTATCATTATGTGCTTTTAACCAGTGAGTGAACTCCAGTACGGAATGATTCGCCCACATCCAGGTAGGGAAGCGGGAAAATGGTCGGCTTTCCAGCAAAGGATCCGGAGCCGTGCCATGTATATAGCGATCAATATGCGCCGCATCTGGCCAGTCGGCTTCTGCAGCAACAATAGTAAAACCTTTCTTTTCGATAAGCTCCTGAGTAATGCGTGCACGCATTTCGTAAAACTCGGCAGTGCCATGTGACGCTTCGCCGAGCAATACCAGACGACTATCGCCGATACGCTCTAGTAAATTGTCCAGATTGACATGATCAATACTGGCAAAGTGCTCACTCGATTGATAAATCAACTCGGGTAAACTTGCCTCGATTTTTTCAGTAACAGCTTTATCGGCTGTTTCATCTTCCCAACCGGCAGCACCAATCAAAGGAACGAAACGAACATCTCCCAGATTTTCTTCATGAAATTCATCTTCACTGATACGCCGAACACGCAGTAGTTTCTGCGTTCGCATAGTCGTGCCAACCGGGATTACCAAACGTCCACCGATAGCCAATTGTTGCTTGAGATTTTGTGGCACGTCTGGCCCGCCTGCGGCGACAACAATGGCATCGAAAGGGGCATATTCCGGCCAGCCCAACGTACCATCGCCATATAATACCTGAGTGTTGTTATAACCTAGTTCTTCAAGACGAATACGTGCCGTGTCTGCGAGAATTTTATGCCGCTCAATGGTATAAACCTCTTTAGCAATCTCCGCTAAAACTGCAGCAGCATAACCAGAACCGGTGCCTATTTCCAACACGCGTTCCTCTGGCTTGAGTTCGAGAGCCGCCGTCATGAGTGCAACGATGTAGGGCTGGGAAATTGTTTGACTCGCGGCAATCGGCAAAGGTGAGTCATTGTAGGCAAACTCAACCAGATCCGCAGGTACAAATGCTTCACGTGGAACGGCACTGACAGCTTTGAGAACAGTCCGATCACGCAGGCCTCGAGCAGCCAACTGATAATCGATCATTTGCTTTCTTAAGTATTCAAATTTATTCATGATAAACTCCTGTGACTTACATTCCTTATCCAAGAAAATAGAACACATAAATCATCGAGACGGCAAACAACAACACTAGCCAACCCGCCGCCGCCAAGGAAAATCGGTTGCGTCCCAGCACCAATGCATAACCGGCCTTAACCAGATTATTACTGCCGGAGGCAATAATAATGGCAGCAACCAACTGCGTTTCACTGATTTGAAACGTTCCCCCAAGTAACGATAAAACAAAAGGATCAATATCTGTCAGTCCAACAACAAACGACAATAATTGCAGGCCTTCACTACCATATTGTGCAACCACCATCGAGGTTAGCGCAGAAAATATCACAAATAACCCAGAGAAGATCAGGGCGGTTTTAAACTCCAACGGATGACTTAAAGGCAAGTTACCTGCCTCGATCTCAGCAGCATGCGGGATACGCGAAGCAAACCAGACCGCCAATAGCGATGCGGCGAAAAAAAGCAAAAAAGGCAGCAGCAAACGCTGAGCCTCATCAATATATCCGACGAAAAAAACCAGTAACAACAAGCGCAGATACATCATAGCGGTGGCCAGAATAATCGCCTGGGTGACTTGGGAAGTGGGTGGTGCTTGCTTTGCCCGACGTGCCAGCACAATGGTAGTCGCGGTACTTGAGTAAAGGCCACCCAACAGCCCTGTTAATAACAGCCCTTTTTCCTTGAACAGATAAGTCTGCGCTAGATAACTGAGATAAGAAAGACTCGACACCACTAATAGTGCCGCCCAGACCTGGTAATAAGTCACAGTGATAAACACGGCAATCTGACGGTCAGGCAACAAAGGCAATACCACACCGGCCATGATCAGAAACTTGGTAAAGATAATCATCTCAGTGCTATGCACGGCATCGGAAAAACGGCGAATCTCCGGTTTACCACCCAACATCAGCAAAATCGTCACTACATATAAAACAGCGAACCAGTCCGGAAAACGTATCAATACCGGTGCAATCAGATAGGTGAGCAGCCCAAGCAACGGACTAATCAATGAATATAATTGTGTACTGGAGCGACGATAATAGTAGATGCCTAATAACACCACGAGACTAATCAGGCCACACATATAAATCCACAGCCGATCATCGATCATGTACAGCACAAAACCCAGCATGCCGATGAGCGTAAAAGTGCGTGTCGTCCCGAAACCAAGATCCTGCTCACCGATGCGGCGGTAACTGTGCAGCTCCAAACCAATGATAAAGCTGAGTACCGCGGTGATGACGAATTGTGTCAACAACGGTGGGAAAATTGTAGGATCAAATATATCAGCCATACCCAACACCTTCGTTTCGACATCTAATAAGGAACGCGCACGAAATAAACTCCAATTTTAGTATCTCTGCTTCAGCCCCAATACTAATCATGCACAATCTCCCAGGCCGGGTCTGCTACCTAAGTTACAGTTGGCATGGATTTTCACCATTTTTCATGAAAAACAGGAGCGAAGTAAATAGTAGAAATTTGAATCAAAAGGGCAGGAGCAGTTGCCGACGAGCCCATGGATGGGCGAAGGTACGAACAGGCGGATTCTTCAGACAGTAGGAATTATTGGAACACATGGTATGGTACTCCCCATTGTCAAGACCAATTTCCATGAAAGTTAAGATACAACTCCTAGTTTCAAATTAATACTTTCGTCTTTTCCGTCTGCTCTCCGGCATCAATTGTTTTTTGAGACCTAC
>CALZHW010000125.1 GCA_945787125.1 uncultured Ectothiorhodospiraceae bacterium | reverse complement strand
TAACCACTGCATTGTACCCAAACGCTCTACAGCGGTAGAAAAGGCTTCATTAATGGCGGTTTCGTTCTTTATGTAAATAATTTGATGAGAGAGCTCATGAAATATCAGTCCAGCCAAGTTGCGGGTTTGCCAATGCATCATGCTATTGAGCAAGGGATCGTCAAACCAGCCGAGGGTTGAATAAGCCGCAATTCCTGCAACATGCACATCGTATTGTTCTTCTTTAAGTTTTTCTGCGGTTTCAACAGCGTCTTGCTCATCAAAATAGCCCCGATAGCTAACGCAGCCTATAATGAGGTAGCACCAGGTTTTAGCGGCAAATGAAAACTCGGGTGCAGCAAATACATTCCAAACCACATAAGGCCGCTCAAGGTCAGTATAATATAAATAACTTTTGTTCTTCGGCAAAGCCAGCTTGTCACTTGCAAATTGACGAATTTCTGTGGCTTGTTGCAATTTCTGCTTCAATGTTGATGGCGTTTCTGGATTAGTGATAAGCGCATTCACATCTTGCCTATTGAATAAAATTTTCATTTGTCCCGTGACTGACTGTGTATAATATCCAACCGTGCTGCAAGCACCAAGGCTCAGCATCAAGAGGACAGGGCAAAGATGTCGCGTAGTGATTTTACGAATTTGCGGTTTAAGCATAAGCACCATTGTAGTCAGTTTTTAATAAGATGAAAGTCTATTTAGTCGGTGGTGCAGTGCGTGACAGTCTATTAAATATAGCGGTGCAGGATCGCGACTATGTGGTTGTGGGTGCGACACCGGCTGACATGCTGCAACAAGGGTATCAACAAGTAGGTAAAGACTTCCCTGTCTTCTTGCACCCAAAAACTAATCAGGAGTATGCTTTAGCCAGAACAGAACGTAAATCCGGCAAGGGTTATAAAGGCTTTGAGGTTCATGCCTCACCGGATGTTACCCTGGAAGAAGATTTAAAGCGGCGCGACATAACAATCAATGCCATTGCGCAAGACGAACAGGGGCAAATCATTGATCCGTGTGGCGGACGAAGAGATTTAGACAGCAAGATTATTCGGCATATCACAAATGCATTTGCTGAAGACCCTTTGCGCGTTTTACGCGTTGCACGATTCCATGCACGCTTTGTCGAACAGGGATTTACACTCGCACCGGAAACCTTGAGACTCATGCAGGAAATGAGTGCGTCAGGTGAGCTAGAGAGCTTGGTGCCGGAGCGCGTCTGGGTTGAAGTGCATAAGGCATTAAAGCAAGATAATCCCGCACAATTTTTTTTAACACTTAAAGAATGTGGTGCGCTTGCAGTATTGTTTCCGGAAATTAGTAATTTATTCGGTGTGCCGCAGCGAAAAGAATATCATCCTGAAATTGATACAGGAATACACAGTATATTGGTGCTGCAGCAGGCCACCAAGCTGAGCAACGATCCCATGGTAAGGTTTGCCGCGATACTACATGACCTGGGTAAGGCAGATACACCCGCAGACATTCTGCCGCGTCATATTGGCCACGAGCAGCGTTCGCTAAAACATATTGATAACGTGTGTCAACGCTATAAAGTGCCTAAAGACTACCAGCGGTTGGCCTTGCTTGTCGCGGAATATCACGGGATTATGCATCGCATATTTGAATTGAAAGCATCAACGTTGCTCAGTTTATTCGAAAAACTGGATGCCTTTCGTAAACCTGATCGCTTGCATCAATTTGTGCTGGCCTGCAAAGCTGACTCACTAGGTCGTACTGGCCTCGAGAGCAAGCCCTATCCTCAAGCCGATTACACTATTGATGCTTACGCCCGCTGTAAGCGCATTGATGTTAAGCCATTTCTTGCCGCCGGTTTAAAAGGTCCGGCTATTGCGGAAGCTGTACGTACGCAACGGATCAGTATTCTCAAATCGGTGAAAAGACAGAGGCAAGATAAACTTCCGTTCACGGGTTGAATTTAGGATTACGGCTCTAACCGACTTTTTTCAGGAAACAGGTTAGCAGTACGATTCGCACGTCGTTAACTCGGCCTTCAATCTGTTCAGAGTTGGATGTTAAGGAAATGTTTTTCACTGTCGTGCCCCGTTTAGCGGTAAAGTTTGCACCTTTCACGTCCAGGTCTTTAATTAACGTTACGCTGTCGCCAGCATTAAGTATATTGCCATTGCTATCCAGAGTGGATGTTGTGTCGGCATCACTTTTGTCACCGAGTGCGGCTTCGGCCCATTGCAGAGTTTCCTCATCAAGGTAAAGCATTTCGAGTAGATCCTGCGCCCAGGTTTCTGTTGGTAGTTCTTTGAGTAGACGCCAAGCCATAACTTGAACTGCGGGTAGCGGCGTCCACATGCTGTCTTTTAAGCAGCGCCAATGATTGGCATTGCCATCGGTTGGGTTTTCAATGTGTTCGCGGCACATTGTACAAATGACAATCTTGTTATCAGTATTAGCCTTATTTGCATCCGGAACGTCGAAAATCTTCAGGCTGCTGTCAGAGGCGCAGAGTTCACACTTTGCGTCGCAACGTTGTAGTAATGTTTCTTCAGTGCTCATTGGGCTTTATCCTTTAGTCTGCTGCAGATCCGGGCGTAAATAATGCCACCTTAAAATGCAGGCTGTGGATTATGCCTTTATTTTTTTATAAAGCATAGTTTCTACGGGTAAGTTATTTCATGTACGTTCCTTAGGCATGGGCACGCAATAACTTCCCTGTTTGGCGCTTTGATTTAGTTTGTATTTGTTCGTTCTGATTGAGTAAAAGTGCAGGAGTAGTTGTTCTACTCCGAGCTTTTGCGATTGAAGAACGTGCGAAGACGGGCTGAAGCAGAGATGCCAAACAGGGAAGTTATTGCGTGCCCATTCCTTAGCTCAAGCACTGGATTTAGTTTTACTAAACTCAATTCCAATCGCATTCAGTGACCGGTGTATCACCTTGGCGCGTCTACGGTTTGACGGTTTATTGTTTTCTGGGGCAAACGCGATGTCGATAGTCGTGTTTTTGGGAAATAACAAGCCATTAGTTTTGATGCACATTCCCTCGTCAGTTAAGTTTTCAGTTTTAGCCTGAGTGACGAGGTCGTCATTTTGATATAGCCAGATTGGAATTTCCTTACTATCTCGTAAAGTACTCCTGTGTTTCATAATCAATGATTCCTCCATAAATGATTGTTAAAGCACTCTTTATGAAACGCCACGGGGGGCGTGATGATATTGTGACAGTTTGCCGCTTTTAGAAACTGGCGTTAAATGGGTGATAGACGTGAACCTTTCATTGCCGTCTCGTTTTAAGACAATAATGCTCTGTCTAGGTTCTAGTAAATCAATAAATAGGCCGCATTATTTCGTTCAAGTTTCTAAGACACTTAAAATCGATATTCTCCAACAATTCCTCGAATATCGCCTGCCAGCTTGGCTAGTTTTTGACTATTTGAATCAATAAGCAGTGAGTCATCTGCTGTCTTATTGGCTACTTCATTGATATTTACGATATTCCGGTTTATTTCTTCGGCCACGGTACTTTGCTCCTCTGCAGAAGCGGCGATTTGTATATTCATATCGGTGATTTCTCGAATTGCCTTCGCAACATGAGAGAGTGAATCGGCCACTTCATGTGAGCGCTGCATGCTAGCTTCGGATTTTTTTTGACTTTCCCCCATGGCGTTAACCGCATTGCTTGCTTGATTTTGTAAGGTTGCGATCATGCCTTCAATTTCTTCGGTAGATTCTTGTGTGCGGCTGGCCAGATTACGAACTTCATCGGCAACGACAGCAAAGCCTCGACCCTGCTCTCCTGCACGAGCGGCTTCTATAGCGGCGTTCAACGCCAGTAAGTTGGTTTGCTCTGCAATGCCTTTTATGACATCAAGCACTGATCCAATGCTTTGAGATTTTTCAGCGAGTTGTTGAATGATTTCGGCAGATCCATTGACATCTTTTGTCAGTTCCTCAATGGATGTTGCGTTGAGTCCCACTATTGTTAGTGCTTGCTGAGCAGCTGTATCGGCATCTTGAGCAGACTTTGCTGCATTTTCAGCGTTTGCTGCAACTTCTTGTACGGTGGAGGCCATCTCTGTGATTGCTGTTGCCGCTTCGGTCGTTTGGTTTTGTTGGTGTAACATGCCTTCGCTGGTAGCTTTAGTGATTTGTGTCAACTCGTTTGATGCATGATCCAGTGGTGTGCTTGCGTCGGCAACTTTTTTTAGCATTTTTTGAAGCTTATCCGCAAATAAATTAAACCCCTGTGCCATTTGCCCAATTTCGTCTGCGTTGTTAACAGGAAGTCGCTGGGTTAAATCGACTTCACCATTAGCGATATTGTTCATCATTGAATTAACCTGGCAAATCGGCTTTAGAATACGAAATTTTATCAGGAAGAAAAATACCAGTAGACCCAGGCCCATGATGCTGCAAGCGATCATATTATAAAGTTTGCTCTGGTGCGAATTTGCTACAATAAGTGCAAGTTCCTGATCATTAGTCGTGTCAATTCGCAATATCATTTCGTCAATTGCGCTTTGCATGGTTTCGGCCGTTTTATCGAAGTCACTCATTAGCGGGTTGCCACCGCTTGGTCCTTTGGCGATATAGGCCTTAGCCATTATGAGTCCCGCGTTATAGTACTGATCAAGAGTCTGTTGTATTTGATCGTATTCATTCGCATTTTGTGCATCCAGTTGCGACATTTCAGCGAGTATATTTTTTGCGTGTGTTGCACTTTCTGCGGCTTTTTCAAATCCATCATTCAAGCCATTCAAGCCTCGGGTAGCACTGATATCAGTCAGCCACTGTTGCACCTGGATGATAGCGCTTTTTAATTTGTAGGCATCTTGTACCATGGTTTTTGAGGTGTTTTGATACTGCAGCACAAAATTTTCGGTGTTTTGGCTCGTGCTGATAAGAAAAGCAGATTGAGCGATTAATAGTAACACTGCTACAAGGAGCAATGCTCTGACGATGTGCCGAATGTTTAGGCTTTGAAAGTATGTCATATCTCTACTTTATTAATGGTGTATACGGAATTGTTATGTTCCTTTATCGGCAAGGTTTTAATAAAGCTTAAGTCTTATTCTAGGAGCCGATCCGAGAATGGGAGTCGTCGTGCGAGAAGCCGTTTAAGTGCAGATTTGATAACTCACAATCGGAGTTCAAAGTTGCAAAAGTGCGACCTTGCCGCTACGAGCGCTGATTACGAGAAATAGTATAAACTCCGATTGTGAGTTAATAAAATAATACGAGCAAAATAACACCAAGAACTAAACGGTAGACAATAAATGGCATCATGCCAACTCGATTGATCAATTTAAGAAAAAAATGAATGCAAAGATAAGCGCTGATGGCGGACAGGAGGGTGCCCATGATGATGGCTTGCCAGTCAACCAAAGTCGTCGCTTCGATTAACTCTTTGGTTTTCAAGCCACCTGAGGCCAAAATTAGTGGTATCGATAACAAGAAGGAAAATCGTGCAGAGGCGTCTCGACTCAGGCCCAACATTAATGCTGCAGTGATGGTGATGCCGGAGCGTGATGTGCCTGGAATAAGTGCGAGTGCCTGCATCAAGCCGATGAAAATAACATCGCGCATTCGTAGGCTGTGTTCAGTGCGGTTTTGTTGGCTTTTTGCGTCGGCATACCAAAGCAAAAGACCAAACGCGATGGTTGCAAGTGCAATGACAAACGGTGAACGTAGGTTTAATTCAATATAATCGTTCAGTAGCAAACCGGATAAACCCGCCGGGATCGTAGCAACGATGACGGCCCAGGCTAGGCCGCTTTCACCCACGGCTTTGCGCTGCAGCAGAGACGTTACCCAATCTTTACTCATGCGCCGCAAATCATGGTGGAAATATATTATTACCGCGCTTAAGCTGCCTATGTGCACAGCAACATCAAATGCCAGGCCTTGATCTGGCCATTCGAATAATATCGGTACTAGAATAAGGTGTGCTGAGCTGGAGATGGGCAAAAATTCGGTGAGACCCTGGACGATCGCCAGGATAAAGATCTGTATAAAATCCATTAAGTGTTATTCTTTGAGTCAGTGTTGATTGATCTGCAGGCTGTTAACCATGCAGGCTAGGCTGTAGTCGGTGTTCCTTACTGGATTCACTTTAGAGTATTAGAATAGATGGTTTGTGCTTGGGATTTGCGCCCAAATAATTGCCTCTTATGATTTAGTGAAGTATCTTCGGTAAGTTCAGCTGGCGCATATTTGCCCACTGTGTATGTGATACTAGCTCTACGCGGCCATCACAATATTCGATGATTATGCCTTGTGTACCGCGACCAATTACGGTGAATGTTTCACCTTGCGGTGTTTCATATTCTGTGTTTACCGTCGGTAAGTAGGTTGTAAGCATATCAAGCCTCCTTTCGTATGACAGGGTATAATAAAGCAGAACTTTGCAATGATAGCGAATTGTTTTATTTTATTGGTAATTATAAGCTTTTTTATAGAAGAAATTCATGGGTTATGTATAATTTTTTTTATGGTTGTGTAATTTACATGAATTAACCCAGATAACACAATGAAAACAATGGAAACTTAATGAAAGCAGCAGAATTGTTTGTGCGGTGTCTTGAGCAAGAAGGCGTTGAATATATATTCGGTGTACCGGGTGAAGAAAATCTGGATGTTATGGATGCCTTGCTGGATTCGAAAATCCAATTTATTGTTACTCGCCATGAGCAAGGCGCAGCATTTATGGCTGATGTCTATGGTCGTTTAACCGGTAGGCCCGGTGTTTGTTTGTCCACTTTGGGGCCGGGCGCTACCAATCTTATTACCGGTGTGGCTGATGCGAATATGGATCATGCGCCACTGGTGGCTATCGCTGGTCAGGCCGATACTGAACGGTTGCATAAAGAGTCACATCAGGTGTTAAAACTTGATCAAATATTTCAGCATGTCACAAAATATTCTGCGCAAATTTTGAGCCCGAATGTGATCAATGAAGTGGTGCGTAAAGCATTTAAAATCGCAATGACGGAAAAAAAAGGTGCGACGTTTATTGAATTTCCGGAAAACATTGCCAGCCTTAATGTGGATGCCGCGCCACTGCCGATTAAACATTCACATTTGTCTGAGCCAGATAGTGATCGGGTGCGCGCTGCGGCAGAATTAATTAGTCAGGCGAAATTGCCGATCATTTTAGCCGGTAACGGAGTGATAAGAGCCAATGCCTGCGAACAACTGGTTAAGTTTGCAGAAGCGTTAAATATCCCGGTGGCGAATACGTTTATGGCGAAGGGCGTTATGCCGTTTCATCATTCCCTGGCATTGGGTAGTGTCGGTTTACAAGCACATGATTATGCGAATGTGGGTTTTACCAAGGCGGACTTGGTTATTTGCATTGGTTATGATTTAGTTGAATATCATCCGCGACTGTGGAACCCATTGCTGCAAAATAAAATACTGCATATCGATACCGTCTCATCTGATGTTGATGCTCACTATCCAGTAACAACTGGCGTGGTCGGTAATATTGCGCATTCGCTGGATAGAATTGCACTGCAGGCAAAACCCTGCGAAGCGGGTTTGATGCGCCCTTTAAGGGATGCGTTAATTAAAGAAATGAAAGCCCATAGCCACGATACCGAGTTTCCGGTAAAACCACAGAAGATAATTTGGGATTTGCGCACGGCGCTCGACAGTGAAGATATTGTCATCACCGATGTGGGGGCGCATAAAATGTGGATGGCGCGGATGTATCGCTGTGATTTACCGAATACCTGTATTATCTCCAATGGTTTTGCCAGTATGGGGATCGCTGTTCCCGGCGCGATTGCTGCAAAACTTATTCATCCTGAGAGAAATATCGTTGCGGTGACGGGAGATGGTGGATTTTTAATGAATTCACAGGAAATTGAAACGGCAGTCCGCTTGAAGTTATCCATCGTGATTATAATCTGGAATGATAATGGCTACGGTTTAATTGAGTGGAAGCAAATGAGTCAATTTAACCGCCCTTCGCATGTGAGTTTTACCAACCCAGACTTTGTGAAGTATGCAGAATCGTTTGGCGCAAAGGGATATCGGATTGAAAAGACAGGCGATCTATTGCCGACAATCGCAGCGGCACTTAAGAACGATACGGTGAGTATTATTGATTGTCCGGTGGACTACAGTGAAAATCTGAAGTTAACCGAACAACTTGGTGAAATGATTTGTCCTATTTAAATCGGGAATTTTAGATAAAAGAATGAGTAAAATAACACCAATCCCTGTCACTGGTAGCACGCTTAAGCTTCTTAGTTTTAATATTCAGGTGGGAATTTCCTCGACCCGGCCTCATCACTATCTCACTAAAAGTTGGAAGCATGTCTTGCCGCATTCCATGCAACGTCAAACCTTGGATATCATATCTGACATTATTGCCGATTATGACATTGTAGGTTTGCAAGAGGTGGACGGTGGCAGTTTACGCAGTGAAAATATTAATCAAACGGCCTATATTGCAGATCAGGCCGGTTTTCCTTATTGGTATCACCAGACCAATCGCCGTCTGGGTCGTATTGCGCAACATAGCAATGGTTTGATCTGTAAATTTAATCCATTAGATATTGTGGAGCATAAGTTACCTGGCCCCATTCCAGGTCGTGGCGCGATGGTTGTGCGTTATGGTGATGTGCGAAATCCTTTAGTTATTGTGTTGCTGCATCTTGCCTTAGGGCGGCGTGCAAGAATGCGTCAACTAGAATTTGTTGCTCAGTTGGTAGAAACCTATGACCATGTGGTAGTGATGGGTGATATGAACTGCGAGGCAGACAGTCGGGAAATGCAGGTCATGTTAAACGCGACCGGCATGCTCGCGCCAGCGGCTTCATTAAACACTTTCCCGAGCTGGAGGCCATCGCGTAAGTTAGATCACATTTTTGTATCGCCCTCATTGCGGGTGAAAAATTTTTCAGTGCTGGATGTTATCTGCTCCGACCATCTACCTATTAGTATGGAGATAGAAGTGCCTGCTATAGTGAAAATGGTCGCATAAATTCTTCTGAATAACCAAATCTCTGGCAAAGTCTTTGCTTCTATAATCGTTCCTAAGTTCGCTGCCTATTTACTTCGGTGATTTAAAGGGTGGTAAACAATAAACCTAGAACAATCAGTTGGGCGCAAAAGCGTTATCCAGCTGATTTTTATAGGTTAAAGAAATATCGTTAGCGGTAAAGGGTTCTAATAATGTCTAATGAGAAAAAAATGAGTGAAGTTAATCGTTGGCGCAAAAATTTCGAAGCCGCTGAGGCAGAGTTACAGGATAAATCACATCAGTGGCAAGATGCACAAGATTTTTTGCTAAACACGGTGACCAAACTCGCCCGCCTGGCGGACTCTGCCGAGGGCCTTGTGACAAAAGAAATTAATGTCATCGCTGCGGCCAGTAAAAATTCAGAGGATGTGATGAGTCTTAAGGCCACTGTCGATCAACTCCTAAAAAAGCTGGTGGCACAAACAGATGATGTCTCAAATGATGAATTTCATAGAGCTGTATTGATAAGCCTGCTAGATAAGCTATCTACAAGCTCTGTTTCCTCAGACAAAATAACCGCAATGCAGCAGCGTGTCAGGCAGGTTCAGGATGAATCTCAGCTTAGCCAAATAGTGGACGAACTCGCACAGGTCTGGGAACAAAAGCATAACTCAAGCGCGGTTGAACCATCGAAAATCTGCGCTTTGCTGGTTGCCGAAATATTGTATCAATTGTTAGAAAAAATTAATCTGCCTGAACATTTGGCTGATCGGCTCGGTCGTTTGAAAAAAGAATTGGAAGTGGGAGTGAAAAGTGATCGCTGGGTAAACATGCTCAGTGAAATTGCTGATATGGCTTCTGCGGTGCAGATAAATATTAACAAAGAACGCCTCGATGTAGAGAAGTTTTTGTTGCAGGTTACCGGTAGATTGCAAGAGTTGGACTCGTTTATTGTTGGATCTTTCTCGCAAGATAAGCAATCTTTCCTGAATAGTCGAAACTTCGGTGAGGCGGTGAAAAAAGAAATGCACGCCTTAGCGCTAGGTGCGGATGAAGAAATGGATGTTAATGTGTTAAAAGAAAAAGTCCAATCACGCTTAGCCGCAATTGAAGAGCATTTTAATGGCTTTAAGGTTTCTGAAGCAGAACGCATAAAGATGGCCGATTCTGATGTTGAAAAGCTGAAAGCTCGATTGAGTGTATTGGAAGAAGAAAGTAAAAACCTTCGATCCAGGATTAACAAAGAGCGGATGCAGGCACAAATTGATGCTCTAACAGGTGTACCGAACCGTTTAGGTTATGAACAGCATATTGCGCAAGAGTTCGCACGCTGGAAGCGATTTAAAAATTCTTTGGTGCTAATCGTTTGTGATATTGATCGTTTCAAACGCATTAATGATGACTACGGTCATGCAGCGGGGGACAAAGCCTTGAAGACACTGGCTAAGGTTTTATCACAAAATATTCGCGAGACAGATTATCTGGCGCGTTATGGCGGCGAAGAGTTTGCCTTGATAATGCCTGGGGCAACTCAGGGTGATGCGAAAATGGTCGCTGAAAAACTTCGCCAATCGATTGAGTCATCGGGTTTTCATTTCAAAAACGAGCCGCTAACCATTACCATGTCTTGCGGTGTTGCCGAGTTCAAA
>CALZHW010000124.1 GCA_945787125.1 uncultured Ectothiorhodospiraceae bacterium | reverse complement strand
GCCAAACGTCTGCGTGAGTTATCTTTCCTGAATTCAGGTGTTTGCATCAAGTTAACCGACAAAAATTCAGATAAAGCCGATGTTTTCGAGTATATAGGGGGCATTAGTGCGTTTGTAGAGCATTTAAATGTCATGAAAACACCGATTCATAAAAATGTTATTTGGTTTGATACCATGAAGGATGATGTTGGGGTCGAGGTTGCATTGCAGTGGAACGATTCTTATCAAGAAAATATCTTTTGTTATACGAATAATATTCCCCAACGTGATGGCGGCACCCATTTAGCGGGTTTCCGTAGTGCTTTAACGCGTTCATTGAATCAATATATCGAAAAAGAAGGGCTCGCTAAGAAAGCCAAGGTTAATGTGACTGGTGATGATTCAAGAGAAGGTTTAACGGCAGTATTGTCGGTTAAAGTGCCAGATCCGAAGTTTTCTTCACAAACGAAAGATAAATTAGTCTCATCTGAAGTAAAAGGCGTGGTTGAATCAGCGTTATCTGAAAAACTGCAGGAATTCTTGTTAGAAAACCCTCAAGAAGCCAAAGCCATTACGGCTAAAATCGTTGACGCTGCACGCGCACGTGAGGCCGCAAAAAAGGCTAGAGAAATGACTCGACGTAAAGGCGCGCTGGATATTGCAGGATTACCCGGTAAATTAGCTGATTGCCAGGAAAAAGACCCCGCGTTGTCAGAAATATTCCTCGTGGAGGGTGATTCCGCCGGTGGCTCAGCCAAACAGGGTAGGGATCGCAAGAATCAGGCTATTTTGCCTTTAAAAGGTAAAATCCTGAATGTAGAAAAAGCACGGTTTGATAAAATGATTTCTTCAGTAGAAGTCGGGACATTAATTACCGCGCTTGGTTGTGGTATTGGTCGTGATGAATTCAATATCGATAAACTGCGTTATCACCGCATTATTATCATGACTGATGCGGATGTGGATGGTTCGCACATTCGAACTCTATTATTGACTTTCTTTTACCGGCAAACGCCAGAGATTGTTGAAAGAGGGCACATCTATATTGCTCAGCCACCGCTTTATAAAGTTAAAAAAGGCAAACAAGAGTCTTATGTCAAGGACGATATTGAGCTAACAAATTACTTGCTGCAAATGGCGTTGCAAAATGCGGTACTTATAATTGATGAGGAAACACCGCCTATTTCAGGTCTAGCCCTGGAAAATCTAGCTTATGATTATCAGTCTGTTAATGCCACGATAGCCCGTTTAGATAATCGTTATAATCAGAATATTTTAATCAAATTTCTTGATTATCAAGAGCTTACGCAAGAGATAATCAAGGATGAATTCGCTTTTGATGGATGGTTAACTGAGCTGGCTAATCACTTGAATGTTAATGATGACAAAATTACTTATCAAGTGAAAAAGTTGCAAACGGAAGACGAAGACTCGGATAGCTTGTTCGAGGTGATTGTGACTAAACATAATATTTCCGATACTTTTATGTTTGAACAAGACTTTTTTCAATCAAGCGAATATGCACTGATTGTTAAACTTGGTAAGAGCCTGCAAGGTTTAGTCGGTGAAAATTCATTGATTCGCCGCGGGGAAAAAGAGCAGGCCGTTACATCTTTTAAGGCCGCAATAGACTGGTTATTCAACGAAGCAAAACGTGGGCAACATATACAGCGTTATAAAGGTTTGGGTGAAATGAATCCTGATCAACTGTGGGAAACCACGATGAATTCGGATACCCGAAATCTTTTGCAAGTAAGAATTGAAGATGCTGTAGCAGCGGATGAAATTTTCACAACGTTAATGGGTGATCACGTAGAACCACGCCGAAATTTCATCGAACAACATGCTTCGTCGGTTAATAATTTAGATATATAGATTTAACCCGGATAATTCATGAAATATCCGGGTTAAATCACAATCGGACTTCAAAGTTGCAAAAGTGCCACCTTTCAGCGCCCGTGGCGGCAAACCTTACCGAGAGACGCCGTGAATACGTCCGTGTAGGCTTGACGGCAGCATCCCTGCTGCCAACACTCTCGATAAGGCCTTGCTACCACGAGCGCTGATTACGGGGAATAGTTTGAAGTCCGATTGTGAGTTAGATGACGTGTAGCCACGGATTAACTCATGAATTCCGTGATTTGAGAGCAAAAAAAACCACCGCTAGCGGTGGTTTTTTTGTATTTCGATTATGTTGCTAAATCATTTATGGTAGGAAACCACTCGATCAACTTCATTTTTTGAACCTAGAATTACCGGCACCCGTTGATGTATCTCTGTAGGGTTAAGCTCCATAATACGCTCACGGCCAGTAGAGCTAACACCACCGGCTTGCTCTACAATGAATGACATAGGATTTGCTTCATACATCAAACGTAGTTTACCGGCTTTAGCGGGATCTTTCGTATCGAATGGATACATGAATATGCCACCGCGGGTAAGGATTCGATAGACTTCACCGACCATGGAAGCAACCCAACGCATGTTGAAGTTTTTATCGCGGCTACCACTGGTTCCTTCAATACACTCTTGTACATAACGTTGTACAGGTTCTTCCCAAAAACGTTGATTTGACATATTTACAGCAAATTCAGCCGTGTCTTGTGGGATTTGAATGTCATTGTGGGTTAACTTGAAAACGCCGGTGCCAGGATCTAAAGTAAAACCTTTAACGCCGTTGCCGGTAGTCAAAATCATTAATGTAGAAGGCCCGTAAAGCGTGAAACCGGCACAAACTTGCTTGGTACCTGGAATAAGGTAATCTTTCAATTTAGGGTCTGTAACACCGTCAGGGCACTTTACGATTGAGAAAATAGAACCGACCGTGATGTTAACATCGATGTTAGATGAGCCATCAAGTGGATCAAAATACATCATATAGGGGCCCTTGGGGTATTGCGCCGGGATGCTGTACACATCTTCTTCTTCTTCTGACGCCATACCGGCTAAATTACCGCTGGATTCTGTGCAACGAATAAACATCTCGTTAGACATGATATCCAGTTTCTTTTGTGTTTCGCCTTGAATATTCTCGCTTTCTGCGGATCCTAATACGCCGTAAAGTGCACCATGATTGATTGCATCATGAATTTCTTTGCACGCTGAGGCAACATCATCAAGTAAATCAATAAGATGCGCATCAATGGCTTGGCCTTCACGTTGCTCATTAACAAGAAACTGTTTGAGAGAAAGGGTATTTTCCATTGTTTTTCCTTGTGGATAATTGATAAAAACTGTGGCGCATGATAACAAAATCAAGCGTGGTGTAAAAATTAATCTGTGCTTTTTAGTGTGGTGATATTGCGCATTTCCGTTTCAATGGTATTTTCTACCATCGAATTAATTTCTTCAGCTGTTAGTCCAGCAGGATCAATAGGCGGCAAGATGGAAACAGTGATTGTTCCAGCTTTCTTGGTGAAACCGTGACGTGGCCAAAATTCACCGGCATTGTGTGCGATGGGTACAACTTGATGACCACTAAAGGCAGCTAGGCGAGCACCACCCATTTTATATTTACCCTTTTCCCCCGGTGCAATTCGGGTACCTTCTGGAAAAATAATAATCCAACGTCCCTTTTCTAAACGGTCTTTGCCTTGCTCTAGTATTTGCTCTATGGCTTGACGTTTTGCACTGCGGTCAATAGCAACGGGTTCCAGCATTCGCAGTCCCCAGCCAAAAAAAGGAATATTTAACAGTGACTTTTTCAGTACCCAGGTTTGTGGCGGAAAAATTAACTGGGTGATTAATGTTTCCCAGGTTGATTGATGTTTTGCCATGATAATGGAAGACTCATGCGGTATATTTTCTTTACCTAGAATTTGATAGCTTAAGCCGCAGATTTTCTCCAAAGTCCAGATATTAAATCGAGCCCATTGACTGATAAACATAAAACGTTTTTCGAAGGTTACAACAACGGTGAATACCGAAGGTATTGCAAATAAGATGGCCGAACTGACCATTAAGAAAAAAAACAAACTGGATTTAATTTTTTGCATCACTCTATTAACACTTCATTTTTAATGTCAGTGTATTATCCAGTAAAATTCGCTTGTGTGCGAGCGTGAAATTCATTCGAATGTTTGATTAACAAATTCAGCTAGGTTTTCAAACACTGGAATATTGAAAGCATTAATTTGGGATTGTTTTTCTTGTAACGTTCGCTCACCCTTGCCCGTTTTAACTAACACCGGTAATGAACCAACTTGTATCGCTGCTTCGAGGTCTCGATATGAGTCCCCCACCGTGACGATGTTTTCTAAATTAACGGAAAATAACGCTTGGACTTTTTTATAGAGTCCAATGTCAGGTTTTCGACAGTCACAGGCATCATCCGGCCCGTGCGGACAATAAAAAATCGCATCAACCTTGCTGCCTTTTTGTTGTAGTAACTGTCTGAATTTATCATGCATGGCGAATAAAGTATTGAGAGTGTAAAACCCGCGAGCGATACCTGACTGATTGGTTAAAACTACAATTTTATAACCATGCTGTTGCAGTTTTGTAATAGCTTCCAAACTGCCTTCAATAGGTGACCATTCATCTACGGATTTTATAAAATTATCAGAGTCATGATTTATGACACCGTCACGGTCGAGAATAATTAATTTCATGTCAGTATAAAATTGGTTTTTATGAAACAGTTACTATAGTAAATTTAATCAAACTACATTGTATTAATTAATGCACCCATTTGTGATATCCGATAAGCCTTAGAGTAAATTGTGAAGTTATTGCATATGTAATTTTAGCAATAGCTTTCAATCGGTATTTAACACTAAAAAAAGTGCCATCTTCCAGCACCCGCAGCGGCAAGACATTATCGAGAGACGCCGTGAATACGTCCGTGTAGACTTGACGGCAGCATCCCTACTGCCAACACTCTGGAAAAGGCTTTGTCACTACGAGTGCTGATTATGGGGAATAGTTTGAGCTCCGATTTTAAGATACAACAGATAAAATAAAACGTCACCTATCTTTTCAGTAAAGAAGGTGGTGTTTACTGTTTAATATTCTGCTTACCAAATACTGATGTATAAACTCCAGAGCAACTATTTTTATTCTATGACGAGTTGTTTAAGACCTTGCGCGGCACACGCTTCATCCAGTTTATCGCCCGGCGCGCCACCAACGCCGATACCGCCGAGTCGCTGTCCATCAACGATAATGGGTAAGCCACCACCAAGCATCACTATGCGTGAATCCATGTCACGTAAGCCTTGAAGTGCGGGATTGCTGGCAAATAAATTGGCTAAACTGGCAGTTGGTTGTCCTAGGCTGGCTGAAGCGAATGCTTTGCCGCGACTGCTACCAATAGTATGTGGGCCAGCGAGTGGCTCACGTACTTGAAAAATAAGATTACCGCCTCGGTCGACTACGGCGACACTCACCGCGTAGCCATCTTGATTGCATTGCTGCAATGCCGCCATAGCCACTTTTTGCGCCATTTCCACTGTAATAGTGGGAATAGTTGTAATTGATTTATTGCTTTTTGCAGATGCGGGAAGCGTGATGAAAAGCGCGATCGATAACATTATGATGTTGCATGCATGAACGGTTTTTCTGTTTTGCATGCTGTAGCTTAATAGCATTTTAGTTTCTCCTTTGCGATAGTAGCGGCGAGTTTGGAATTTTTAGAGAAAGTTTGTCTGCTCAACGATTATTTGTTAATTATTATCAATAAAGAAATAAACCGTTCATGGTAAATTTCTCGACCGTTTAAATATGTGTCCGATATCGATATTGAAGTAACGCAGGCAAGAAAGCAATATCATGACAGCGGTTGCTTCATCCAGGTTTCCTATAATTGGTATGTTATCGGGAATTATTTCAAAAACACCTGCACCAGGGTTGAGAATATATAACGCAGAAAACACGCCAAGGATCACTACGAGAATGCTCTTTAACATTAGAAATATTTCTTATCCATATTTTTCATTTTCTTTTATTCACCTAGCATTGCTTTTTTAAGGCCGCCGTCAGCAGGTTTTTTTCCTAGCCAGACATTGAGCAGTGCCGCGTTAAAGTCTTTGCCTTCAATGTTACCAACCAGCGCATTGTTAATGTATACCTCGGTACCTTGTGCTGGAATGTAGTCGAGGTGAATAACGTCACTTTTCTTGACACTTTTAAACAAGGCATTGAATTTCTCCAGTCGAGCTTTAAGTGCTGCAAATGCATCTTTGCTGAGATTAACCTCGAATCCATCTGTCCACCCGTCAGTGAGTTTTTTCTTACTGACTTCTTTGTAAAGAAAATGCATTAACACCCGATTGGCATTGAGGTCGTTTATGATTTGATCCACATCATGGGTTTTTTCTATTAAATAAAGTGCGCCAATATAAATATCGAAAAAGAATTTACTGCGTATGCCTGCACCATTGAGTTGCAGTGCAACATTATTAGGCAGTGTTACAGTGTCCGGGATTTCCACGCCCTCGATAGTTTTTGCTGTTACGGTAGTTGAAAGGACAATTGTAATTGTTAGAAGAAAAATGATGAATTTACGCATAATTTGCTCTCTTGCTGAGTTGCATTGTGTCTGAAGAGTTATCAATAGATAGTATAGTTAATTTTGTCGTCGATTTTAGGATTTATTGAAATTATTGCGGAGTTTTGGCTTGTTGCGGTCGTTAAGCTTGATTGAAGGTATTTTTTTGATTATCGATAAGGCCTCTGGTTCTTACGAGCACTGCAGGAATTGGCAGGTGGTATTTTTTCTGTCACTGAATCCTGAGAGTAACTATTTAGTTTAGACGTTTTGTTAGACGGAATTGGGCGACTAGCGAGGTTAATTGCTGCCCCAGAACGGCTAATGAGTTACTGGCTTGTGCCGTTTGTTCTGCGCTGCTGCTACTATTTTTGGCAACCTGGGCAATCTCGCCCACACTACTAATCATATGTTGGGATAGCTCTTCTTGCATGTCTGTTGCCTGCAGGATGGACTGATTGAAGTCATTGATTTCGCATACAGCGTGCTGAATGCGAACCAGTGCATCACCTGCTTCGCTGACCTGACTTACTCCATGGTGAGCTTGTTCCTGACCACGCAGCATTGCCTCGGCTGCGCTACGAGAGCCTTTTTGTAGTTTTTCGATGGTAAGTTGAATTTTTTCTGTTGCGCTAGAGCTGTGCTGCGCCAGTAACCGCACTTCATCAGCAACCACCGCAAAACCGCGTCCTTGTTCACCGGCTCTTGCTGCTTCAATCGCTGCATTGAGTGCCAGCAGATTTGTTTGCTCAGAAATTGTCTGTATGACACTCAATACTGAGCCAATATCTTCGCTATCTTGTTCTACCTGACGCACCATGCTGGCTGCCTGTTTAATTTCACTCTCTAGGTCAGTGATCACTGAAATAGAGTTTTGCACCACTTTATTGCCTTCATCTGCCTCTTGTGTGGCGTGTTGCACGGATATCGTTGTTTTATTGACTAACTTGTGCATTTCTTCCACTGAACTATTGAGTGTATTCAGTTGTTCACTGATGACTTGAGTCTGTTGGTATTGAGCCAGAACTTCGCGATGAGTATTACTAGATATCGTATTCACGGTACTGGCCGACTTTTCAATATCGACTGAAGTATTACCAATTTCATCAATCACGTGCCGCAAGGTATTTGTCATCTCGTTAAAACTATCAACAATTTCACCGATAACGTCATGGCTTTCTATAATACAGTTAAAACTTAGGTTTTTTTCACTGATTGCGCGCGAAACTCGCGCAATTTGAGTCAATTTATTAATCAATAACCACTTTAGCATCAGATAGTTGGCAATCCCGATAATGGTGCTAGCAATTAGGCAACCAGCGACAAACCAGGGCAACATACCGGGTTTCCAATCTACGAATAAAGCGGCATAAAACGGAAATATAATGCCCATGCAGATGCCAAAGCCGAGAAAAGCTAGCAATATATTTCGTAGTATGCTTTTGTGTTTCATCGGAAACAGAAATCCCTTAATAATAAGTATTTGGTTGAACTAAAAATATATCGACATATTTTAGCGATACTTAATTTTGTGTTATTTGCTGTTAAGCTTGTTTTCACATAAGCAATTATGGATTTTTGTACATTATGCAATCATGTTGTTAAACATCGTATTAAACACAAAGTCGACATTGCATTGAAATATTTCCAGCCAATTCCCTGCCAAAATAAAAACATTTTGTTTCGGCTTGGTGCATGGTAATCTTAAACCTCAAATTTCGGAGTTTAACGATTGCCGTGGCGCCACTCTTCATGCCCGCAGTGGCAAAGCCTTAACGAGAGTTGCCATAAATACCTCTAAGTGGTTTTGGCGGCGGTTTCTATGTTGCCAATACCCAACACTCTTGCTAAGGCTTTGCCACTACAAGCGACGATTCATGAACGCTGAAACTTGAGTTAAACATTATGTTGCTAAAGATAAAGCGGTGACTGGTTGTTAAAAAGGTTGCCTTGAAAGAAATTTAAGCACAAAAACTATGCAGTTGAAATGGCATGAAGCCAGCAATTCAAACAGGAGATTGAACCCTATGAAAAAATTACTTTTATCTTTACCTTTACTATTATTATTTCTGATGACTACAGGCTGCTTTGACAAAGACGAGTCAGGCGATTCAGCAGTTGAGAAAGCAAGCGAAAAAGTTGATAATGTTATGGAAGACGGCGCAAAAAAAGTTGAGGAAGCCGCTGATGCTATGTCTGAAAAAGTCGAAGATAAGTAACATTTAAATATAGTTATAAATATAGACTAATCAACAGGTTTGCTTAAACCTCAGTGCATACCCAACTATGCATTGAGGTTTTCTGTGTTGATGATGTAAATATACAGCCAGATCTTTCATTCTCGGGTAGCGGTGCCTAAACCTGACAAATCAGAAGTTATCACAGAGACTGTTTGCAGTTTTTCTATTATCACTGTAGTTAATCCCCCCCCCCCCCTATTTTATTGATTTTTATCGATTAATCTACGACAGTGATTGTTATCCTAGATTCCGCAGTTGAACCTTTGCAGGTCAATATAACATTATGAATTTATCCATGATAATGTGCGTGGCTTGAATCATGATCTTGCTTATCGAGCTATTGAAGCGGGCAGCCTGGATGTCATTGATGTCTATACCACTGATGCAGAAATTAACGATTACCAACTTAAACTGTTAGATGATGATCTGAATTATTTTCCAATTTACAACGCTGTGATTGTTTATCGTGTCGAGTTGCAGCGGCGCGCACCCGAGCTTGTTGCATTATTGCATCATCTCAGTGGACGTATCAATGAGGCAGACATGGCTGCGATGAATGGGCAGGTCAAATTAGAGAACCAGCTAGATTCACAGGTGGCTGCAAATTTTCTTAAAAAACTTTTGCTATTGATGCCGATATTCAAACTGACTCACGTTGGATACAATTCCAAAAAAATACTTATGAACATTTAATGCTGGTTGCCATTTCATTATTGGCCGCAATTGTTGTGGCTATTCCACTGAGCATTGCTGCAGCACATCGACCAACGTTAGGTAAAATCATTTTGGGTATTGCAGCAATTCTGCAAACAGTTCCGTCGCTGGCCTTGTTGGTACAACGCGTGTTTGAACTTGCTGAACGTGCCATCGTGCCGCGTGGATTAAGGATTACAATAAAATAAATAGCGCGTTAAGATTGTTATGGTGATTAGCATTATTGCCGGTCAGCGGTCAGCACTAATTGTTGTGCAAGTTATAAACTCGCAGGTCACGTGCAACGCGAATGGGGCCGAGATAGCCAGCCATACGAATACTCTGTTTTATGTTTTTAATATTATCTGCTGTTGTTGGTGTAAGGTGAGATAGTACTAATTTTTTCACTCCTGCTGCGGCGGCGACTTCACCAATTCGAGTGGGTGTTGTGTGTAAAAAGGAAAAAGGTGGTACAGCGTCATCCAATATGGCTGTATCGTAAATCAGTAAGTCGGCGTTTTGTGCTAAAGCAATCATGTTGTCATTGTCTGATCTAGACGTGGTGTCACCGGAATACACAATGCTTTTACCCGCATATTCGATACGAAACGCTAATGATGGTACTGGCCCATGGGGCACACCAATGGCTTTTATAACAAGCCCATTGTCCTTACTAATGATGGTTTGCATGGGTAAATTATTGTCATACGATATATTTTGTGCCGTATAGGCAAAGGTACCGGCACCGATGGCAGGCGCAAAGCGATGTAGGTAGCGGTTCAGGCCATTAGCATCATGAAAGTGACCATCGAAAAAATCTGTGGTTCGATTAAAATCCTGCGCGGGTAGCGGTGCACCAGCGGGTGCGGCATCCGGTCCGTAGAAATTTATTGGTGCGGATCGCGTTTTACCTTGCATTAGGTTATGAAAATATAACGCTTTAACGATGGGAGGAATATCACCCATATGATCGATGTGCAGATGACTGTGTGCCACGAAGGCGCACAGAAGTGCTATGCACTTCGTGCAGCTATGCTGCATAAGAGATGAAGGTGGGCCCTTCGAAACCGCCATGCAGGTGGAGGTTTCAAACCACCGTAAGCTGCGCTGGTAAAGAGCCAGGGTGGTGAGCGTTACGGAAAAGGCAGGGCATGATCTTGTCAGGTATGGATCAATGGAGACGAACGCAAGTGAACCACTGATGACGTGTCGAAAGCGTAGGGATGGGATCAAAACCGGGGGGTAATCGTTAACCCGGGATAAGTCTA
>CALZHW010000123.1 GCA_945787125.1 uncultured Ectothiorhodospiraceae bacterium | reverse complement strand
TTACACCTGAGATGGAATACATCGCGATACGTGAAAACTTGCGGCTGGAAATGTATCAGGACATCTTGCGCAAACAACATCCGGGTCATTCGTTCGGCGCGAGTATTCCGCAGCAAGTAACGCCTGAGTTTGTGCGTGATGAAGTAGCCTGTGGTCGCGCAATTATTCCAGCAAATATCAATCATACCGAACTGGAACCAATGATCATTGGCCGTAATTTTTTGGTAAAAATAAACGGCAACCTCGGTAACTCAGCAGTCACTTCGTCGATCGAAGAAGAAGTCGATAAAATGACCTGGGGCATACGTTGGGGCGCGGATACGATTATGGATTTATCCACCGGCAAAAATATTCATGAAACCCGCGAATGGATCATACGTAATTCACCGGTACCCATTGGTACTGTACCTATCTATCAAGCGCTGGAAAAAGTTGACGGCAAAGCAGAAGACCTCACCTGGGAAATGTTTCGCGATACATTAATCGAACAAGCTGAACAAGGTGTGGATTATTTTACTATTCATGCCGGTGTTTTGTTGCGACATGTGCCACTAACCGCGAAAAGACTTACTGGCATTGTTTCACGCGGTGGCTCCATCATGGCGAAATGGTGTTTAGCGCACCACAAAGAAAATTTTCTCTACACCAATTTTGAAGAAATCTGTCATATCATGAAAGCCTACGATGTCAGTTTTTCATTGGGTGATGGCTTACGTCCAGGCTCGATATACGATGCCAATGACGAAGCACAATTCGGCGAATTGGAAGCGCTTGGTGAGCTTACTAAAATCGCCTGGAAGCACGATGTGCAAACGATGATCGAAGGCCCTGGTCACGTACCCATGCACATGATCAAAGAAAACATGGACAAACAATTGGAAGAATGTGGTGAAGCCCCATTTTATACACTGGGCCCACTAACCACGGATATTGCACCGGGTTATGATCACATTACATCAGGCATTGGTGCCGCAATGATTGGT
Organism: uncultured Ectothiorhodospiraceae bacterium; assembly: GCA_945787125.1. GTDB lineage: Bacteria > Pseudomonadota > Gammaproteobacteria > S012-40 > S012-40 > CALZHW01. The sequence goes on along the minus strand of CALZHW010000123.1, from coordinate 9,856 downwards.
TGGTACGGTTGTGCAATGTTGTGTTACGTCACACCGAAAGAACATTTAGGTTTACCGAATCGTGATGATGTCAAAGAAGGCATCATCACTTACAAAATTGCCGCACACGCCGCTGATTTGGCCAAAGGCCATCCGGGCGCACAAATTCGAGACAATGCCTTATCTAAAGCGCGTTTTGAATTCCGTTGGCAAGATCAATTTAATCTTGGGCTTGACCCGGATCGCGCACGTGAATTTCATGATGAAACCATGCCTAAAGATGCCCATAAAGTTGCGCATTTTTGTTCAATGTGCGGGCCAAATTTTTGTTCAATGAAAATCACCCAAGATGTGCGAGATTATGCCGAGAAGCAAGGAATTTCTGAGCAAGAAGCCTTAAACAAAGGCATGCAGGAAAAATCCATTGAGTTCAAACAACGTGGCGTAGAAATTTACGAAAAAACCTAAAAGAATTCACGGCGCAAAAACAAAAAAGAGCCCCTGCAACGGGGCTCTTTTTAAAATGCCCCTCACCCCTATTGATGTTTCTAGTCTAACGGAGTTAGCGAATGAAGCGTATCCTAACCATAGTGCTAAGCACTTTAAGCATTCCACTGCTTACCGCTGAACAAGCTATTATTAATAACCAGCAAGAAGAATGTTTTTCAGTATCAATGATTGGTTACGACTACGTGATCAACTCACGCGCAGGATTACCGATCGAACGCGCACTCAATACAGTCACGGTTGATAAAGACTCTGACATCATACGAGATGCTTACAAAAATAATTTAAAAACGATCGTCAAAAGTGCCTATCAATGGCAAGACAGCCCGCATAATTATGCGGTTAAAGTCATGTACGAGTGTGCCTTCAATCATGGTGCTGTAAAGTCAGCGTCATAAACTGGCTACTATTTAGCGCTTAATTCACACTCAAGAACAGTTATTAAATAAGCATGAATAAAAGAGATATTTTGACCTGCATGCTGATTATTTAATCATCTTTTTAGCTGCACGGCAGCCACTGGGCTGTCAGAAATGCAAGATGGAATCATTAGTCATGATCAAGTAACTCGACTCCTGTGAATAACTGGTAAAATACTTCATACTTACATTGAAAAAAACAAACATTACATTAAAGCAATTAGGCTGGCTTTTGAGGAATTACGAACCCTCAAAAATGCGGCTGTGTAACATAAGTTATTAAGGAATTAGTCATGCGTTATGTACTTCTCGCGGTAGCCTATATGGTACTTTCTTTTATTGTGGGACTTGGTTTTTTATTTCCCAATAGACCTGTTTCAGGTTTCGAATTTTTTCTTGTCGCGGCGATGATAATTCCTGTTATTGCTCTCTTCGATTTCATTGGCCAAAAAATTATCGATAATAAAACGTTTGTTAGTTTGCCTCAAACAATGCGCGTTGTAGTAGGGATTGCTGTATTGGGCGTGTTTTTAATGACCATCGATTTCTCAATTGGAATTCTGGGTCTTGAAGTTGAACCTTGGTAGTTTAAAAACGAAGCAGTGTGGATTGCGGATACAAATTAACATTTGATAACGCAAGTTTATTCGTAATTACTATGCAAGATTTTATTCAAAGTGGAGTGAAAGTTGGGAAATGGCGCCAGGATCAGGTCTTTGAGATTAGAGTTTTCCGGTGCACTGTATCACGTCACCTCAAGCGGTGATCGGCAGGAAGCTATCTATGAAAACGATGCCGACAGAAACGCTTTCTTATCACTTCTAGACAAGGTCTGTGATACCTACAACTGGGTGTGTCATGTCTACTGTTTAATGAGCAACCACTACCACCTGTTGATTGAAACTCCCGATGCCAACCTGTCTAAAGGTATGCGCCAGCTCAATGGCGTTTATACTCAAACTTTCAGCCGCCACCATAAGCGGGGTAGGGCATGTATTTCAAGGTCGCTATAAAGTCATTCTGGTTGAAAAAGACGGTTACTTGCTCGAACTCTCGCGCTTCATCGGTCAGCGGGATTATCAAGAATCATAAATCAAAGACTTGACCCTTTGACTATTATTATGAAAATGGGCAATTGTTTTAAAGTCGTGCAGAATGTGCTCGTGTGGACTCTGCGTCACTTTGCGGGCTACTGACTGTTAGGCTAAGGAGAAGCAATGAAAAAGAATATACTCGTCATTCTTGGACACCCCGACACAAATAGTTTCTGTGGTTCATTGACCAAAACGTATATCGATAGTGCAAAGGTAAGCGGTTCAGAAGTTCGTGAACTTCAACTTGGTGAGTTAAAGTTCGATCCAATACTCTGGAATGGTTACAATAAAATCCAGGAGCTTGAGCCTGACTTAGCAAAAGCCCAAGAACTTATTCAATGGTCAAATCATATAGTTTTTGTTTATCCTAATTGGTGGGGAGCTATGCCAGCTTTAATGAAGGGTTTTTTCGATCGGGTTTTCCTGCCAGGTTTTGCGTTTAAGTATCGAGAGAATTCTCAACCGGATAAATTACTTTCAGGACGTACAGCGCACCTGATGGTAACTATGGATACTCCATCCTGGTATTATCGTTGGATATTTCACAGACCTGGACATAACGAAATGAAAAGAACAATTCTTGGGTTTTGTGGCATAAAAGTCGTGAAAATATCGGAGTTTGCTCCAGTCAAAGGTTCGAGCCAACAGCAAAGAGAGGAATGGATTGCTATAGTAAAAGACCTGGGCTCAAAAGCCTAACAATAACATAAACCAGACATTTGTAAGCTTCGTTTGAGTCTGCCAAGTCGCTGTCGCTCCATTGTGGCAGACTCGTTTGTCTATTGGAAAACACTACGCTGGTTATGTAGAGCGTTATTGCGACGTTTAGTCGCTAAGTTCTACTGTTGTAATTAAAAGGAGGAAATATACAACCATAGTGTAGTGTCACTTGTCTCTACACTGAGGATGCGTCACTGGTAACGGTGGGGTGCTAAGCACTCAGTAAAACATAAGGCATTGAGTAGCACAATGAATTATGTGTGGGGAATGACTGGTATGGATAAATTAATTAAAGTCTTGTTGTTACGTATCGTGAGCACAAGCGGAGCTAGAGCTACCATTCGGCTCCAGAGCCAAAAGGCATAGTTGGTCAGGTTAGGCGAGTTTTAACGGTGAGCCTACATACTCTAGTGATCGGCCGGTATACAGAGACATCCTAACCCAGTTTGTTTGTAGAATTTAGTGATATGCGGTAAGCCTGACTATCCCTCAAGGTAATGCAATATATAAATCCTTGAGTATGCTGATGGTAACTGACGCGGATGGATAAGTAGGTAAGAGATGCTGGAAAAAGCGAATGCCTCCCTGTAATGGGGTTGATAGGGATTCAAGATTTTTCCCATCCAAAAGGAGAGCTGAATGGCAATGCCCCGATTTAGTAGACTGGCAATTCAAAATACAATGAGACGAATCATCGAAAACTATTTTAAGATGCTTGGCGGATACAAGGATGATGACCTTATAAAAAAGTTTATTTCAAAAGAAGAGCAGGAAATATTTAGATCATTAATCTCTTGGATTAATGATGGATCTCACGGCATATCTGTAATGGATTAGTTTAGTTGGCCATTAACAGGGCGTGTCGCCATGTCGTTGTTGATCGTATAGAAGGAATAGGAATACGCTGGGTTATGGAGGTCTAAATCCATGCTGAACTTACGCTGCGTCAACGTCAACGGTCACTGGAATCACTTCATGAACTATCACATATAGAGTGTGAGCAGATTGAAATTCATCCCATTAAGGCGGCGAATGATGCTGCAATTTACATTAAAAAGGTTTTTTGTTTATATAATTTATAGTGAGTGCATGGGTAATCGGTAACCGGCATGATGCAGTAATCTACACTACGGCATCTTTAAGTGGTCATTCGACGTTAAAGGTTGGCTTGGTTTAATTCGCGTGTGCGAGTTTTATCGCTTGATTCTTTTGCAGCAGAATACTGATTCTATCGGCGGGTATGGGTTTGCTGAAGTAGAAACCTTGCACATAATCACTTTTAAGTTTTTTCAAAATTTGTAATTGTGCTCTTTCCTCTACGCCTTCCGCAACGATGGTAAGATTCATAGCATGTGCCATGGCAATGATTGCGGCTACTAAGGTAGCGTCTTCTTCTTTTGTGTGGATGTGATCAATGAAAGATTTATCAATTTTTATAATGTCTACGGGCAGCCGTTTAATGTAATTCAGGGAGGAATAGCCGACACCGAAATCGTCAATGCTAAACTTTATACCAATCGCATTAAGTTCTTTGAGTATTGGCACAACCATGTCAATGTTGTCGATTAATACGGTTTCAGTTAACTCAAATTCAATGTTATGTGGAGAGCAGGAGTAAAGTTTTAGACGCTGTAGAACCGTTTTAACGAAGTCATCTTTTTTAAGTTGCAATGGGGATACATTGATGGAGACACGTAAGTCTGTGTATCCTTCATTGACCCATCGCACGGCTTGCTGAAAAGCAATGTCCATGACTTGTCTGCCAATTTCATTGGTTAAGCCTGAGTTTTCTGCAATCGGTATAAACAGTCCAGGTGGTATTAACCCTTTTTCGGGGTGTTGCCATCGTACCAGTGCTTCCACGCTATCAACACTGTTGGTAACCAAATTGATTTTTGGTTGATAGTATACGATAAACTCTTTGTTGCGAATGGCATCTCTCAACTCGTTTTCTATTGATATGGTGTCTTTTACAATTAAATCAATTTCTTTCACATATCGGCGATAGGTATTGCCTTCTTCTTGTTTTGCACGGAACAAAGCGAGTTCTGCATTGTGAATCAGCGTATCGACAGAGTTGCCATCGGCAGGATAAAGGCTGATACCGGCGCTCAGAGAAAGATGAACTTCAGTGTCGTCAATTATATATGGCTCGGATAGCGTTTCTAAAAATCGTTTTGCAAGGATGTGAATATTTGAGGATTTTCTAAAATCGCTTGCCAGTATGGAGAATGTATTGCCGCCCAATCGGGAAATAGGCGAATTACCAGGTTTTTCCTGATCGAAGTATGCAAGCGCATCGCTTTCCCTGACAAATGAGCTAAGACGTTGTGCAAATTGTTGGAGTACCATGTCACCTTGTGCAGTGCCTAAGGACGCGTTTACACGGTTAAACATATCGATGTCGATGAGTATAATGCCTAAGCTACCTTTACTATTATTGGTTTTGGCGATACTCTCGCGAACAATATTGATGAAATTTTGTCGTCCGGGTAAACCGGTGAGTGCATCACTCTGAGTTTTTCTGGTTTCAGTCTCTGATGCCTTTATTATTTCTTGGCTGGAATCGTCATTTGTTAATTCCTGTGAAATAACGTCTTCCCAGCTGGAAGCACAGTTGCGACCATTTTCTTTTGAAAAATAGAGTGCTTGGTCTGCCTGGTCAATAAGCGCTTCTAAGGATACGGCACCAAATGTGGTATCGGTGATGCCAAAACTTGCTGTAATGGTCATGTTTTCTGTGGCTGGTGTTTCCAAGAATTTCAAGTCTTCCACTTTTTTTCTAACCACTTCTGCCAGTTTATAGGCGTCTTTTACTGACGTTGAAAGCAATACAACACAAAACTCTTCTCCACCATAACGGCACAGTAAATCACTTTTTCGTAAGTTATTCTTTAGTGTGTCAGCCATCGCTCGGATGACTGTGTCACCCACTGTATGGCCATAAACATCATTGACTTTTTTGAAAAAATCAATATCAAGCATGATGCACGCTAAGGTATTATTTTCATCCAATTCATCATATTCTTTATTGACGATCTCAAAAAATGCACGGCGATTAAAGCATTCTGTTAATGGGTCGGTGGAGGCAAGCAGAGAAAGCTCTTCATTTTTTTTGTAGATTTCCTCCTGGGTTTTTTTTAGTAACGATAATGCGGATTGTAAATCTTTGTTTTTCTTCTCTAGATAAGTTACATCATCAAATGTGCATAATACGCCGTTAATGCTGTCGTTATCTCCTTCCACAGGAGATGAGTTAACCATAAATGTGCGCGATTCTTGTTTGTTAACATCAATGCTTAAGGCAATTGATGAGACGCTTTCACCACTATTCAATACGGTTTTCCACGGCAGTAAAATGTTTTTGTCTTTAGCTGATTTGAGTCTCCAGGCGAGTTTATTTATTTCTTTGCCGATGAGTTTTTTTTCTTCAATACCAATTTTTTCGCAAATTGACTGATTTGCTAGCATGATTTTTTCTTTTTTATCTAAAATCAGAACGCCTTCAGAAAGTGCATTCATTGCGTTGCGTACACGATCGGGAATGACGGATTTAGGGTCAAGCTGCTTGAGCGTTCTTCTGAGGAAAAGTCCGTAGAATATATACCCCATTAAGCCGACAAAACCTGTCAGCAGCATGAAGTCATTGATCTGAAAACCGAAAAATTCACTTGTAATGTTCAATGATTTGTAGCGTATTTCGATTCTCGCCCAGTCTTCTCCTTGCTTGGAAACAGGAACCTGAATAGCGTTTGTCGTGGAGCTATCATTGATTGCAAGCTTCCAGTTGTTCTGGTGTTCGCCATATTCCATTAACAGGGTGCCGTCAACCAGGCGAATCGCGGCTGATAGTATGTCTTCGTTACGTTCAATGATGGTTTTAGTGGACGCAGGTATTGTTTGTTCCTGGCCTAATTCAACCGATTTCATAATCTGAATAGTGATAAGCTCTGCGAGTTTGCGCCGTTCGTCAACAATAAGATTTGTGTGATTGGGAATGAAGCCGATTAGGTCAGCGAGCAGCAGAATAGAGATGGTGACAAACACCAAGCCAGAGCTCATTCGAACCAGCGGGCTAAGTTTAAACATTTTGCCAATTCCCTTTATGCATCACGTTTAATCCATTATTATCTGTTAGTTAGATTTATCAAATAGTTTATCAATATTGTCATTGCTACTAACGCCTGTTGCCGTTGCATCGGAAAGAATGGGTGATGGATCAAACGCGTTCCAGGCAGGCAAAGATGAAATAACGCTCGCTAATACTGTGCTGCCTCTAACAATCCAGGAGCCAATGCCGGCGGCTAGTACGATGCTGGAACTCTTGACAGTGCCAACGACGAGAGAATTAGTGGAGTCTGCCCCTGAATCGCTATTGAGCTGTTCTTTGAGTAGTTGCAATGTATTCTCTAACGAATCACTAACTTTAAAATTATTGATTTTGTCCAGCATGCTTTGATGGGTGAAGCTACTTGCATTGTTCATGTCATCTGAAGACAGGAGTGATGTCACCAGAAAGTCACGTATATTCGCCATTTCGGTACTATTTGAAAAGCTGGTAATATCAAAATTGACAGTTTTGTTTTCTATGCTTCCATCCGGTTTGAAAGCAGCATCAGCCAATGAATTGAAAAAATTAACGGCCAGATTGTTTTCGTCAACAAATTTTTCACTGGAGTCTGATGGTGTTTCTTTAATAAAGGGCTCATTAGATAGTGTTTTCTCTATTCTTAGATCGCCATCTATGTCCTGCTTGCTACTTACTGCTTCAGTGTCTTCATCAGCGGTGGGTGTGTTGTTGTCACTTTGCGTTGTGTTTGTGTCATTAAGTGAATTGCTATTGGTTGATACATTTGTAATCTCTGTTGAAGGCTCAGGCGGAATGAATGTTTGATTTTCCTGCAAGTCATTCACATTGATGGTAAATGACTGCTCTATTGTTTCTCCGCTACTGTCACTGACCTGAACAGTGATGTTGAAGCTGCTTTGATTTTCAAAATCGAATGTACTGCCAGCAGCGGCGACAAGTTTGTTATTATTTTCACCTCCAATCATGAAGTGAGACGCATCAGCACCACCCAATATCGTATAGGTAAACGTTTCTCCGTTATCAACATCGATGGTGGTCAGTGTGCCAATAGTTTGTTGAGTAGAGGTGTTAATATTTTCATTGATGGCGTTATTATCCAGCAATATAGTGTTTGGTGTATCATTGATGGAATTTACATTAATGCTAATAATGTTTTCATTGATTGAATTTACGTTGCCATCGTTCACGGTAAAGCCAAAGTTATCATAGTTCAGGCCATTTTCATCAGCAGCGGGTGTAAATATAAGTCGGCCTGCATCGATGTCTACTACGCTGATTACTTGATTCAAACTGACATCAAGACCATTTAATAGTAAGTTTCCGGCAGTTTCTAGGTCGGTGATCTGCACGCTGGTGAATGCATCGTTTTCGCTATCACTGTAGTTGAAGTCAGTGGAGGTAAAAATATAATCGGTATCTTCGTCAGTGGTAACGGTGTGATTATTTGCGGTTGGGGCGTCGTTACTTGCGGTTACATTGATTGTCATGGTGGCGGTGTTACTATTAAGGGCGCCGTCATTGAGAGTAAATGTAAAGTTGTCATAGCTAATGCCATTGCTGTTATTAGCAGGCGTAAATATTAAATTTCCTGAATTAATATCTGTCACTGATATGATTTGATTCAACGTGACATTCACCCCGCTAAGTTGTAAGCTGCCGGCGGTTTCGAGGCGTGTGATTTGCGCACTGACTAAGGTGTCGCCGGTATCGACATCGCTGAAATTAAAATCTGTAGCGGTGAAAGTATATGCAGTATCCTCAATTGTTGTCACTGTGTTATCGACAGTTATTGGTGCATCGTTTATCGCATTTACTGTAATTGTTACCGTGTCAGAATCGTTTAATGGGCCTCCTGCGCCTGTGTTACCCAAGTCATTAGTTTGTATTGTTAAGGTTGCGGTACCGTTCCAGTTCGCTGTTGGGTTGTACACTAAGCCATTTAGTGCGGCGTTGATGTCAGTCACAGTGCCAGTGAATGTCATGCTGCTATTATCACTGCCATTGCCAGTACTAAAGTTTAATCCTGCTGTACCATTCAGGCTTAGGCTTCCGCCTTGATCCATGCTCAAGGTGACTTCGAGGGCAGCGGCGCCGGCATCCACATCACTGATGTTGATCAAGTTACTGCCAGTGGTATCAAAGGTGAGTGGGGTATCTTCATTGATATTTTGCGCGCCAGGTACACTATTGGCCGGAGCGTCATTTACTGCAGTAATGTCTATGCTAATGAGATTAACGGTGGGATCTAAATCGCTGCCCCCGTTAGCAGTGCCACCATCATCTTGTACTTGAAAGTAAAAGTTAGTGTAGCCGGTTCCGTTTGCTTCGGCTACGGGAGTGAAGACTAAATTTCCTGTTGCTATATCTGCCACAGCGATGGTGTCACCCGCGGTCACAGCCACACCGGATAGCGTTAAACTGCCATTCGCAGGTAACGTCCCAATTTTCACTCCCAGAAAATTATCGTTGTCTCTAACATCACTGAAACCAAAATCTGCTGTAGAAAATACAAACAGTGTATCTTCCTGAGCGGTAATGGTTTTGTCTGAACCGCTGGGTGCATCATTTACCGCACTGACGTTTATCGCCACGGTGTCCGTATCGACCAGTGCGCCACCGGTGCCGGTATTTCCCTGGTCATCGGTGGTGATGGTTAAGGTGGCAGTGCCGTTCCAATCAGCCGTCGGCGCATAGGTCAAGCCATCCAGTGCAGCATTGATATCGATGACACTGCCCGTGAAGGTCATGCTGGTATCACTGCTGCCATCGCCAACCGTAAACACTAACCCGGTGGTGCCGCTGAGACTCAAAGCCCCGCCTTGATCCATACTCAAGGTCACTTCGAGCGCCGCCACACCGGCATCCACATCACTGATGCTAATCAGATTGGCGCCGGTAAAGGTCAATGCGGTATCTTCATTGGTTGTTTGGGCAACGGGCACACTGTTAACTGGGGCGTCATTCACCGCTCCGACGTTTATCGCCACGGTGTCCGTATCGACCAGTGCGCCACCGGTGCCGGTATTTCCCTGGTCATCGGTGGTGAT
>CALZHW010000122.1 GCA_945787125.1 uncultured Ectothiorhodospiraceae bacterium | reverse complement strand
GATGGCCGGAGTCGAACCGGCACAGCTTACGCCACTGCCCCCTCAAGACAGCGTGTCTACCAATTCCACCACATCGGCGTGAAACGTTTTATTCGGGCGGCAACTCACCCACATCAGACCCGCCAGGCACATCAATGTTTACACCAGAATCAGGCTCAGGCACAACTACAGGCGCAGCAATACCAGCGTTATCTAACACGCTCGATGATGTATCAACTTGACCTGAAAAATACGCCAGCGACAAACTAGTAACGAAAAAAACTGTCGCCAGGATGCCCGTAGTGCGTGTCAGGAAAGAGCCAGAGCCTTGTGAACCAAACACGGTTTGCGATGCGCCACTACCAAAAGCGGCACCCATGTCAGCGCCCTTGCCCTGCTGCATTAAAACCAGCGCGACTAACGCCACTGCGATACCTATATGTATTATCAGTAATACTGAATCCATTTATTTTATCCTGCTGCTTTACAAATATTAAGGAACTCATCAGCATCTAAAGACGCTCCGCCGATTAAGCCGCCGTCAATATCTGGCTGTGAAAATAATTCTTTTGCGTTGGCCGCTTTTACACTGCCACCATATAAAATTTGTATCTTGTCCGCTAACGCTTTATCTTGTTTGGCAATCCAGCCTCTGATGAAAGCGTGAACTTCCTGTGCCTGCTCAGGCGATGCTGTTTTACCAGTGCCTATTGCCCAAACGGGTTCGTAAGCGATTACTGATTGATCTAAAGCAGCAACCCCGAGCAATTCAACCACCGCCTCTAACTGCGCTTGTACAACCGCTTCGGTTTTCCCAGTGTCACGCTCTTCGAGTGACTCACCAACACAAAAAATAGGCGTTAAGCCACCTTGCTGTATTGCCGCAAACTTTTGAGCAGCAAAGGCATTCGTATCACCAAATAAAGCACGACGTTCTGAATGACCAACAATAACAAATTGGCATCCTATATCTTTCAGCATGCAAGCGGAAACTTCGCCAGTGAAAGCACCGAGTTGCTCTTTCGCAACGTTCTGGGCGCCAATCGCGATACCAGAACTCGCTAATAATTCTACAACAGCAGGAATGTATACGTAGGGAGGACAGACAATAATTCCAGCGTTTTTTACACTGTCCATCCCACTTCTAATACCTTTAACTAACTTATTGATACTTTCAGTGGAACCATTCATCTTCCAGTTGCCAGCAACCAAAGGCTTACGCATACTCATTCCCCATGTCTTGAAAAGCAGGCAAGCTTACCGGGCAGGCATAAAAAAATCAAATTGAATCCCACTGTTTTAGGTCAGATATCACGCAATATAGCGAATGTATGAATTATATTTGGAATTTCTTATACAAGCCGCTGTTTTTTTATCCCAGCGCAACTTTTACCACAGCGGCTAGCTCATTAGCCAACTGATCCACCTCAACGGGATCACGCCCCTCCACCATCACCCTAACAACCGGTTCTGTGCCTGAAGGACGAAGTAAAACCCGACCCTTAGCTCCTAATACTTGTTCAATCTTCTTAACTTCGGCGCAAACGCGCTCATTAGCCGAGATATCAACTTTTTTTGCAATTGCCACATTTATCATGACTTGCGGGTATTTGCGCATACCTGACTTCAATTCATGCAGCGTTCGCCCTGATTCCAGCATGGCTTGCATGACCTGCAATGCCGAAACAATACCATCACCGGTGGTTGTGCGATCCAAACAAATCAGATGCCCGGAGGATTCACCGCCGACCTGCCAATTATTTTCGCGCAGCAACTCTAACACATAACGATCGCCGACCCTTGCTCTCGCAAAAGGAATGTCGTTTTCATTTAACGCGATTTCCATTCCAATATTGGTCATCAAAGTGCCAACTACCCCAGCACCCTGTAGCGCACCCTGAGATTTTCTTGCTAATGCTATGACATATAATAGCTCATCACCATCAACGACCTCACCTTTATTATCCACCATGATGACACGGTCACCGTCGCCATCAAATGCAATGCCGAGATCAGCCTCATGCTTTAATACTTCAGCCTGTAACAAGCTAGGTTTGGTAGAGCCACAATCTTTGTTAATATTCAAACCATCTGGCTCAACACCGATCGCAACAACATTAGCCCCCAACTCTCTGAACACACTAGGGCCGACAAAATAAGTCGCGCCATGACCGCAATCCAGAACAATTTTCATTCCATTGAATTCCATTTGCAACGGTATTGTGCTTTTACAAAACTCTATATAACGACCGCCAGCATCGACCATGCGAGAGGCTTTACCTAACTCAGCCGAATCAACCGTAGTCATCGGTTGACTGATCAAATGCTCAATTTCAAATTCGACAGAATCAGGAAGCTTGGCTCCTTGTGCCGAAAAAAATTTGATGCCGTTATCATAATATGGATTATGTGAGGCGCTAATGACGATGCCCGCACTGGCATGCAAGGTTCGCGTTAAATAGGCAATAGCGGGTGTCGGCATCGGGCCAAGCAATTGAATGCTGACACCGGCCGCAGACAAACCCGCTTGCAGCGCTGACTCAAACATATAACCGGAGATTCGGGTATCTTTACCAATCACAACTTTACGCTTGCCTTCATGCGCTAACGCCTTACCTGCCGCCCACCCCAACTTCAGCATAAACTCTGGATCCACTGGCGATTGCCCAACACGCCCTCTAATCCCATCTGTTCCAAAATATTTCCTGGTCACGCTTTACATTCTCCTGATAGGGTTTTTACTGCACCGCTGAAACAGCTTTGCACACTTGCACTGCATCAACAGTCTCTTTTACATCATGCACGCGAATGACTTTCACACCACTAAGTGCGGCCATGGTTGCCAAAGCCAGACTACCTGCCAGGCGCTCATCAACGTCAACATTAAGAATTTCACGTAACATGGACTTACGCGACAACCCCACTAGCACCGGATAAGCCGACTCGGTAAAGCGTGATAAATGCTTTACCAGCTGTAGATTGTGTTCAACGGTTTTACCAAAACCAAACCCCGGATCAATCCAGATGTAATCCGCCGGAATACCGTGTTGTTGACATTCTGCTGCACGTTGCATCAAAAAATCATACACTTCCTGCACAATGTTTCGATAAGCAGGTGCTTGCTGCATCGTCTGCGGCGCACCTTGCATATGCATCAAACAAACCGGAACTGACAATTTCGCAGCAATTTCGAGCGCACCCACCTCAAGCAAAGCCCGCACATCATTAATAATGCTTGCGCCGGCCGCTACTGCCTCACTCATCACTTCAGGCTTGCTGGTATCGATAGATATAGCGATGTCGCTTTTCTGTCGGATGGCTTTGATGACCGGAATCACGCGCGCTAATTCTTCTTCGACGGAAACCGCTACAGCTCCTGGACGGGTTGATTCACCACCGACATCAATGATTGTTGCACCTGCAGACTGCATGGACTGAGCATGCTGCAGTGCGGTTTGCAAAATATCATGCTTGCCGCCATCGAAAAAAGAATCAGGTGTCACATTCAAAATGCCCATCACTTGAATGTCATCTCGCATCTACAGAGCTCCTTTTTTGAACTTTGGCGAAGTCAGTTGTTATTCGCGCTAATAATAACATCGGTAAGTTATGTAGGGCTAATCCATATTTATTAACTCACAATCGGCGTTCAAACTATTCCCCGTAATCAGCGCTCGTAGTGGCAAGGCCTTATCGAGAGTGTTTGTGCTGGTAGCAGAGGGATGCGACCGCCAAGCCTACAGGGGCCTATTCACAGCATCTCTCGGTAAGGTTTTGCCGCTACGGGCGCTCGAAGGTAGCACTTTTACAATCTTGAATGCCGATTGTGAGTTATCAAGGAATGTGTATGAAATAACTCTGAACATTAAAACTTGAGTTATAAATTTAGGTTGAAGATTTTATTCAGAGCGGTATATGAAAATCGATGGGCAAAAAAAACGGTGCAAATGCACCGTTTTTCTATTTAGTTTTGGTTAACCGGTTTACCGATCCCACCCTTGGGCTTTTTCTTACTGCCTGAGGCATCTTTTGCATCTTTCGCTTCGGACGATTCGCCAGGTATACTATCCAGGTCAGATTCATCCCAATTACTAGGTGCACCTGGCGGTTTACCTGTCATGATATTATTGATCTGGCCTTTATCGATGGTCTCATACTTCATTAGAGCATCGGCCATCGCGTGCAAAATATCTACTTTGTCATTTAGTATTTTTGTCGCGACCTCATAGTTTCGATCAATAATCAGCCGAATCTCTTCATCAATGATATGCGTAGTTTCATCAGAGACAGTTTTATGCTGCGTTACCGAACGACCAAGAAATACTTCACCTTCGTCTTCCGCGTAAACCAGTGGCCCAAGCCGGTCGGATAGACCCCACTTTGTCACCATATTACGTGCAATATCGGTCGTTCGTTGAATATCATTTGACGCACCCGTTGTTACATACTCAGGGCCAAATATTAGCTCTTCCGCAATTCGGCCGCCAAATAAGCTACAAATTGAGCTTTCCAGACGGAGTTTAGAGTAACTATAGCGGTCTTCGTCAGGCAAAAACATTGTCACACCCAATGCCCTGCCACGCGGAATAATTGATACCTTGTAAACAGGATCATGCGCCGGCACCGACAAGCCGACAATGGCATGTCCCGCTTCGTGATAAGCCGTTAATTTCTTCTCGTCATCACTCATCACCATGGACTTACGCTCAGCACCCATCATGATTTTATCTTTTGCCCGCTCGAAGTCGAGCATGCAAACCAGCTTACCGTCGCCTCGAGCGGCAAACAAAGCGGCTTCATTCACTAAATTCGCTAAGTCAGCCCCGGAAAAACCGGGTGTACCACGTGCTAATACACGAGGTTTTACATCGTCATTTAGCGGCACTTTACGCATGTGCACTTTAAGTATCTGCTCACGCCCCCTCACATCAGGAAGCGGCACGGTTACCTGGCGATCAAATCGACCTGGACGTAATAAAGCAGGATCAAGCACATCAGGACGATTAGTCGCAGCAATCACGATTACGCCTTCATTACCCTCAAACCCATCCATTTCCACTAACAGCTGATTCAACGTTTGTTCGCGCTCGTCATGACCGCCACCAAGACCAGCACCACGGTGACGTCCGACAGCATCAATTTCATCAATAAATATAATGCAAGGCGAATGCTTTTTAGCCTGTTCAAACATATCTCTCACACGAGATGCGCCGACACCGACAAACATTTCAACGAAATCAGAACCGGAAATCGTGAAAAAAGGCACTTTAGCCTCACCAGCAATCGCCTTCGCCAGCAATGTTTTACCCGTTCCGGGAGACCCGACCATCAATACCCCACGGGGTATTCTGCCTCCCAACTTTTGGAACTTACCTGGATCGCGTAAAAATTCGACAAGCTCGGAGACTTCTTCTTTAGCTTCTTCAACGCCAGCAACGTCACTAAAGTTTACTTTAACCTGATCTTCACTTAGCAGGCGCGCCTTACTCTTGCCAAATGACATTGCACCTCGGCCACCTGCGCCACCCTGCATTTGCCGCATGAAGAAAATCCAGACTGCAATGAGCAATAACATCGGAAACCAGGAGATAAAAATTTGCATTAGCAAACCTTCTTTCTCAGGTGGCTGCACGTCTATTGCAACACCATTTTTCAATAAATCACCAATCAACCCAAAATCACCTGGATTATAAGTCTGGAATGGTTCCCCGGAAGATCGAAGCCCACTTATTGCGCGCCCATCGATTTGAACCTTGGAAACCCGCCCCGCATTCACCGCTTCGATAAACTGTGAATATTCCATATGTGTAGATTTTTTTTGCTGTGGAGCAAAATTATTGAAGACAGACATCAATACAATGGCGATAACTACCCATAAAATGATGTTTTTAAACATTTCGTTCACAGCAAAAACCCCACAATTAATTTTGTTCGTTTAATGACCCATTCGGACAACAATGATTTCATATTTTCTCTACAATCTCCAACACTCATTTTTGGATTATACGTGATCATATCGCTTTAGCACAGGATAAACACAAAGTATGCTTCTGACTTAAGGAAGGATTCCTAAACGATTCGACTTTTTCCGACCAGAAATATTTCACGACTCTCAGATCGAGACGACTTTGGTTTCCTGTTGAGACATTTCGTAAAGTTTTGACGGATTTGTTCGCGTAATTCAACAATCCCCTCACCCTCAAACGTTTTGCTCAAAAAATCACCTCCGGGTTTTAATACCTGGCACGCGAACTCCAGCGCGAGTTCTGTCAAATAGATCGAGCGCGGCTGATCAACCACCCTGTCACCAGACATATTGGGCGCCATATCACTAATGACTATATCTACCGGCTCTCCGTTCAATGTTTTCATTAACATTTCCAATACTGCATCCTGCCTGAAATCACCCTGAATAAATTCAACCTGTGCAAAACTATCCATTGGTATAATATCCAGCGCCACTACGCGACCTTTGTCACCCACCAAACCGGCGACTACTTGCGACCAGCCACCGGGCGCAGAACCTAGATCCACCACTGTCATGCCTGGTTTAAATAACCGGTCTTTTTCATTGAGTTCCAACAACTTGTAAGCTGCCCTTGAGCGATAGCCGTCCACTTGGGCTTGCTTTACATAGGGATCATTTAAATGGCGCGTCATCCACGGCGTACGTTTTTGCTTAGCCATTTACCTGCTCACGATGTTTTTTTACTATACGGCGCGCCCTAAACAGCAGCCACCCCATGCTTATCAGCCCATAACTTACCAATAGCAGAAACTGCATCGCGAGTGATAGTGCGATAAATTCCATACTGACCAGCAGCAAAACGCCGGCAATGATAATTGCACCCAGCTCTAGCTTAACGGGATTCAAAGGACTGGCATTAATCGTGAAACCTTTTTTGTTTTCAGGTACACTCTCAGGCTTTAAGTCACTCATTTTAAAGAAGTACCTCTATGTCTCTAACAACAAAGCAAAAACAGGTTTTACGCGGCCTGGCACACAGTCTTAAACCGGTTATCATTATCGGCAATGCAGGCCTGACGGAGTCTGTTATTGAAGAAATAAAATTAACTATAGATCACCACGAATTGATAAAAGTTAAAATCAGTGCGGGTGATCGAACAGTACGCGAAAAAATTATTGCGGATGTTAGCACAAAATGCCAATGCCAGCACGTACAAAGCATCGGCCGAATCGGGGTGTTTTATAAAGCTAGCGATAAACGGAAAATCCAGCTACCGCGTTAACGGCTTAATTATTGATTTTATGCACGTTCCTTATAACTTACAACCGGAGCTCAAACTATTTCCCGTAATCAGCACTCATAGTGGCAAGACCTTATCGAGAGTGTTGGCAGCAGGGATGCTGCCGTCAAACCTACACTGACGTATTCACGGCATCTCTCGGTAAGGTTTTGCCATTTGCCACTACAGGCGCTTGAAGATAGCACCTTTGCCGTCGCTGAACGCTAATTATGCACTACCCGGCTTACGCAAGCTAAAAAACAACAACAAACAACCGCCAATGACAGTTGCCATGTATAGCAATGACGAGATGCCATGCAACATACCAAATTTCTTGGCGGCAGCACTACCCTCAACCAGACCAAGCGCTTTAACATCAGCAATCATTGGCTGTAAAATAAAACTGCCACTAGCCACTAAAAGTAACATCAGTGTCAGTAACCAACCTCGCCAATGCTTAAAAAGAGAAAGGCTTTCGTCTTTGTAACGCAAAATTAATAATACCGCGCCAATAACCAGACCAGCGATGCCGATGACTGAGAACATTTGTCCAGCGGTACTGCCTGCCAAACTTCGATCATCCAGCGCTTTAAATAAAACTGGCGTAGCGACATACCCAATACCGATCATAGCGCCGACCCAAATGGCAAGCAATAAATTTTCCAGCCGTTGTTGTTTCATTCTTTGTTCCTTATGCGTTTAACCTAGAATAATCAGTTGGCGCGAATTTTTACCCAGAGGGCACTCGGTAGTGCAAGATATTGATGTGCATAGTGAATTCAAGAATTGCATGGTTACCTTATTGGTGATCTGCATATTTTTGAACTTGCTAGGTGCATCAAGAGCTTGTGCTAAAAATCGTGGTTCAACTGATTAATCTAGGTTTAATCCAGCCGCCAAATCGTTTTTAATATCTAAAATATCTTCCAGGCCAACTGCAATACGAACCAAGCCGTCCTCAATGCCTGCGGCCTGACGCTGCTCATCGCTCAAGCGACCATGGGTGGTTGTTGCAGGGTGAGTAATTGTTGACTTAGTATCCCCGAGATTAGCGGTAATTGACAGCAATCGAGTGGAGTCAATTAATTTCCACGCAGCCTCTTTACCACCCTTAACCACAAATGATAATACACCACCAAAATCTGATTGCTGGCGTTTCGCTAGCTCGTGCTGTGGATGACTTGGCAATCCTGGGTAGTTGACCTTTTCCACCACAGTTTGTTCCGTCAGCCATTGCGCCAATAATAATGCACTGGCACTGTGTGCCTGCATGCGAATTCGCAAAGTTTCAAGACCCTTTAAAAACACCCAGGCATTAAACGGACTCATGCTCGGACCGGCAGTGCGCAAGAACCCATAAACGGCTTGGCCAATTATTTCCTCCGTACCTAATACCGCGCCGCCAATACAGCGCCCCTGGCCATCGATATATTTAGTTGCCGAATGAATGACGATGTCAGCCCCCAATGCAATCGGTTTTTGCAAGGCAGGGGTACAAAAACAATTATCGACAATCAACAATACATCTTTCGCATGAGCAATCGCTGCCAAGCGTTCAATATCAACAATTTCAGTCAATGGATTGGACGGTGTTTCAATAAAAATAAATTTGGTTTTTGGCGTGATCGCCGCTTCCCAACCAGCATAGTCTGTTAAATCAACATAGCTGATATCAACCCCGAATTTCGCCACAAAATTATTGAACAAAATGGTGGTTGCGCCAAAAATAGCCCGCGATGAAATAATATGATCACCTTGCTGCAACAAGCTGTAACACGTCGTCATGATAGCTGCCATGCCGGATGATGTTGCGACACAACGCTCGGCGCCTTCCAGGGCGGCCAAACGCTCTTCAAAGTTTCGCACCGTAGGGTTAGTAAAGCGGGAATAAATATTACCCGGCTCTTCCCCGGAAAAACGCGCCGCCGCCTGTGCCGCACTGGTATACACATAACTGGAGGTGGCGAAAATCGGCTCCGAGTGCTCCAGTTCATGGGTACGTTGATGCCCCGCCCTAACAGCTAAAGTATCTAATTGGTATGGTTCATTGCTCATATATCACCAGGTATTTTTAAATTTTACCCGGGTATTTCATGAATTCACGAGATTATCGCAAAGAGATTTGATTTTACAGAAGGTTATCTGATTGAGCCGTACCCGCGCGTACGGTCGATTGAAGATAATCTTCTGTAAAATCAAAGATCAAGCGAGAAATCGTGTAATTCATTAATTATCCGGGCTAACAATTAGCAGGCGTAAAAAAACCCACTAAGCAATGCTAAAGCAGGGTTATCCTCTTTAGCTGCATTTTTATAGCGCCCGCAATCTGATCTCAAATCGGCGCATCAGGTAAAACTTTATAGGATGTTGGACAAACAGTCAACCATTCATAGTGATTCACAATCGGAGTTTTAGTCGTTGCATAGTGCCACCTTCTAGCTGGCCATGCAGAATAGTCGAGTCCCGAACTTTGAGAGAGTAAGAATGACACATTAAACTGATTTTTTAAGTTTACGGACTAAAAACCTGGCGGGGTGAATCCGACTTAACAAGGTACTCGACATACTCAAAGGTGTATCGGTAATCAAGTCAGCAATTAGTCGTGCGGAGGGCAAGCTGGAAACTAAACCACGAGATCCATGTGCTACATTGACATACAGCCCAGCGTGATATCGCGCCTCGGGGTATTGCGTTCGTTGCCTGCCATGATGTAAATCGGCATAATTTTGCTGGTAAAAAGTCTCGTCATGCACAGCACCAACAATAGGCATACGATCTTGACTATAAGCACGAAAACTAACTCTAGCATCCAACTGCTCAAGACTAATATCAATTTTTTCTGATAAAATTTGCTGCAGCTTCAGTATGTTCTTTACATGATCGTCTTCACATACTGTCAATTGCGCATCTGCTGCATAACTTGCGCCCAACGTTTGAATTCCTGCTAAAGGCGGCGTCACATAGGATTCATAAACCAACGGTACCTGGCATTGCTGTAATTCAGTATTGGCTTTGATCATGGATAATTGGCCACGATTTTTTTCGATATTAATTGAGCTACCAGGTAGCAACTGCTCAGCCATATAACTATTGGCTAAAACGACGGCATCAACACCGGCAACGTCGCCTAATTCGTTACTCAGCAGCCATTTTTCACTAACACGATTTAGCTGAGTGATTTCTGTTTGCAACTGTAAACTGACCTTGCCGCGTAACTCTTGCAACATTACTTCGCACAATTGTTTGGGTGAGAGATAACCTGCCCGCGGAAAATAAAGCCCGGCGGAATTCACCGGCAATGCAGATTTTTCACTGACTTGTTCTTTTGTTAGTATTTGCGCAAAATAGTCAGGATAAGCAACTCGTGCTGCTTTACCCAGCTGGCCTTGATTCAACAATTGAATGACGCCTGTCTGCTGCCAATTTAATTCCGCATAAGATTTTTTTAATTTGCTTAGCCACGCGGTAGTTTGAGTAAACGCATTATAATAAAATTGAGCATCCAGACTAAAATCATTACTGAAACGCGGCATCACCAAACCACAAGGGTTGCCCGATGCACCACTGGCGACATCAGGCGCTTTGTCAAACAAGCTGACTCGCACACCACGATTTATCAACATCCATGCAGTGAAT
>CALZHW010000121.1 GCA_945787125.1 uncultured Ectothiorhodospiraceae bacterium | reverse complement strand
GGCTTGTTGTTAGCATTCAAAAAAGTGGAACAGGCGAATGAAACCCTGTTTATATTTGGCATAATGGGAATTATCCATCGAATTATGGAAAACTTTTTCAGCTTGCCATTGCAATGGGTGCACTGTAACGACTCAATATACCCGTAGCGATTAAGATTTAGGTCTAATTGCATGCCTTATTTGCTCCATGGCGGCGTTAAAATTCCTTGCAATAGAACGACTATTACGCGTCATTTTGCCTCGCCATGAAGCAAATATGACACACACTTAGAACCTAAATCCCAAACGCCACGGGTATATCAGGTCTGATAGTAATACTGTTTACATGATTAAGTAGCTTAGATTAAGGCCATTCGGGGTACATCCCTTACTCAGGACATACCCCAATCTCATGCATATTATTTTAAATAACTATTGTTCGTGGCAAACCGAACATTTATATTTTGAGTTAAATATTAGGACTAGATCATCACTTGGATCAGGTGTTTGTAATGCCTCGTAGTGGGCCTCAAGATTTTTCAAACGATCTTTCACAATGTGCTTATATTTCCAATCTTGAGCTGTGGTAATATATCCAATATTTTTGTAAGTCGCCTCGGCTGCATCCAAATCACCAGCTTTCAAAAGTGAATCGCCAAAAATAAGTAGAAATGCCTCGACTCGATGGAGTGAGTTTTCGGTATTTTGACAAATCCAATTTTCACCACCCTCTATGGGAACGTATGGCGCCCAATCGGGGTCATTACGATCTACCGCTGTTTGCATACAAATATCCTGGTACGTCCAAAAATGTTCAATCCCTTGTTGAAACACAGGCGAATTAACTGGTGCCCGTACCTCTCCGAACGCAACTCCAAATAAGCCAAAAACTGGATTGCGATCTATTGACAATGCAATTAACCTAGCACCTTCCTCGATCATCTCCTGGTTACTATGAATCTTTCCAATTGCCATTTGTATATTGGATAGAAAACCCAGTGTCTGAGTATCATCAGGATTCAATTCATATGATGTATTGAAATAAAACAGTGCAGTAATCATTTCATTGAGGCTTGATGGGCCGCCACTGACTCTCTCAGATTCTGCGCTAGTCCAAAGATAAGCTAATCCCATAATTTTAGTGATTTTAGCTACTTTAATTTTTAATATTGGATCTTGTGTTTGAATAAAAGCTCCGTTAGTTTGAAGATACTCCTGCATCAATGCATCTTTCAACAGGGGCAATTTACAATAATCTCCTGCATGGAAATATTTCCGAAATAGTTCGATTGCCGTCAAAGTTTCATCTTTGCCCTCTACTTTAGTGCAGAGTTTATTAACCTTCCCATGCGATTTATCCAGCCCCTTACTGCCCCTTTTATATTGAGAAAGGATTTGTCCTTTTAAGCTTTGGAATATTTTAGTGTCGTGATTGCCTATATTTCCAGAACCTGACATCGAATCGAATGCTGATGCAGTTGTTGCTGCTGTAAACAAAAATAACATCCCGACAAGTATAGCCGCACCACCCACCTTAAAGTTTGAAAAAGAATTTCTTATGATCGTCATTATCTACCCTCCTAATTATTTTGAATAAGCGTAGATTTTGTGCGACACGCACTTACATCAAGCTTACACCTGATATTTGCAGGGATGTTATGGAGATTGATTGCTTCACATAATCAGTTATGTCGATAAGACTACAAGTAAAGATACGCTAGTAATTCTTTGTATTTATGGGATATTCCAGATAGATAATGAAGAAGTATAAAACAGATTTCACTGAGTTACATGTAACGAATGCAGTTAAGATTTGACGACAATATCTCCTTTAGTTTTTTCAAAAGTATTAATAACACGACTCCCCAAATCCTAGAAAAGTCAGTCGAGCATGAAATAACGCGCAGACAATTGATTGTTAAGTGATTGTCACTAGCATATGGTTCTATTGGTTTTTTTTAGCTTTAGATGTAAATTCTACGTTATTTGATTAAATAGTAGCTTAGTATCTTTGGACAAACTAACACCTAACTGCTCCGACAGTATTTTTCTACAGGCTTCGTACACAATAGCAGCTTGAGAAAATTGCTCGTTGGACATATGTAATCTCATCAATTTGCAATAGGCTTCTTCTGCTAAAGGATTTACTGAAATCAGTTTCTCCAAACAATATTGCGCATCTTCACTTTGATGGTTCTGCACCCAATAATCCGCCATCCGTGAAAGAACATGAGACCACTTTGAGCGCATACGCTCACGAAATTGAATGACGATAGAATAGTCTTCCTCGTCTTGAAGGAAATCACCATTATATAAACAGGCGATATTATCAAAACTTGTTCTAATCTCTTCTTTACCCTTTGTATTGCTTTTTAATGAGGAGATTAGTCTACCGGCAAGTACGTCAAACGCATGGATGTCTACCCAACAAATTTCATCATTAAATGATAGCTTGCCTTCACGATTAACTAATACATTGTGTACGTTCAATAGCTTTCTCAGACGAAATAGTGTGGTATCGAACGATTGATGTGCTGCATCACCGTCTGAATCCGGCCATATAACTTCACTGATAACCTCTTCTCGAACGTGCTTACCACTAAAAGCGATTAAAACTTTCAACAAAGAATAAAGTTTTGGGCGTGCACGAACTGGGATATTCAGTTGCTGGCCATCAATTTCAATCGCAAAACGACCAAGGGTATGAATTTTAATTGGCCAAGGCCAAGTACCGATATCATAAGGAGGTGTCTTAGGTTTTAAGTTACGCTTTTTAATGATATGCCAAGCAGTTTCAGGTTCCACATCTTTTCGTATAGCCTCCATCAATAGTTGAGTTAACTCATCATCACGTAGCCAAAGCGCAGGGAGTAAATTATATTTTTTTGCTAACATCAAGGCAGCTTTAACATTTGTCATGGCTGATTCTTGTTGGTTACTCATCCATTCAAGAGTGGCTTTAAGCATGTTTGCTTGAAACTGATGGAAAACACTCTCCATATGAATTCCAATTTCTCCTAACATGTTGATGTGTCGTTTTGCTTCTTCTAAATCACTGCTTATCGAATATATTTGTGCCAGTAGAAAATGCGCCGCAGCCTGAGGAAAAGGTGAGCCGGACTCAGTCGCATAACGTAATGACTCTTGCCCATGATGCAATGCCAATGTGATTTCATTAGCGCGAAAGTAATTAATCGCTTGTAAATTATAAAAAAGCGTTAAATGAGCCCGTCTTGAGTCGTTGGCAATCTCCGAAGCAGCTTGAAGTAAACGAGTTGCTTCAGTGGTATTATATGATGTTAGCGCAGCCGCAGCTCCCATATTAAGTAGTAAAATATCCCATAGCGCCAGACCATATTTTTCACCCAACTTTAAACCATCTTTCGCTACCATTAATGCTCTCTCTGCCTCACCTTTTGCAAACCATAAATAATAGCAATGAATGACATGCCATAATATCTTACTTGAAGGCACAAGACTTTGCTTAATCTGATTTTTAAGTAAATCATGATTAATCTCCGCACTGTAAAAATCACCACGCCATAAATGGTATAAAATAATATCCACTTGTTTCAGGGAAAATGAGGCAGGCGGTAATGCACTTTTTGGAATTTGAATTACACGTTCAAGCCATTTGGGAAATTCTTTGTGGTGAGGGGCCCTGTGCATCAATGCCGAGAACATCGATAAAGTCAAACCCATCATGGCAGGTTTTTGGGCCTGCTCTAAAAGTGAATGCTCTAGTTTCTCAACTTGGGATATCCACAAATCTAAAGGCGAAAAGTCATCACGCTCTAAAATATAACTAAAGAGAATTCCTGATAATGATATACATTGCCCAGTGGGATCACCAGCTGCATTAAAGCGATTAAAAGCAGAGATAAAATCACACCGTGCTTGTTGAGGTCGAACGAATTGCAGACAAAATGCACGCCAATATAATAGCCAGCTATCTTCTTCTATGATTTTTATCGGTAACTGTTTTAGCCACTTCACCAACGTTTGAATATAGTTAGTATTTACTAAATCTTTGGCATGTCGGAGCGTAAACTGAGCAAAGCGAGGCCAGTTATCCATGGTGGTCAGTAACGTTGCAGCCTCCGCGAGCGCACCACTCTTTTCTAGTAAGCCCACTGTTGTTTCTTTAACTTCTTCTAACGTGTGAACATCTAGTTGCCTTTCACTTTGAGCAATAAGAAATGCTTTAAATAGTGGGTGATAACGAAAAACTTGTCCTGATTTAGAAACACGATAGGTAAAACAGTTACTACTGTGAAGATTTTGTAATATTTCAGCTGTATTATCGTCTTTGGATAGGATATTAGAGAATTCTACCGACACCTCAGGCAAATAACAGGTATGATATAGTAGTGATTGGACATCTTCACTTAAGTGTCGAATAACTTCATTCATAAAGTAATTAAACACATCTTGTTTAGTATCAAGTGCTAGAATTCCCCTATCATCAAGCTGTTTGCCACGTTTTAAAATTAAAGCAAGCCCTGCTCCCCATCCCGTCATTAAAGATTGGATGTTATTACATTGTTCAATAGATAGCGAATTAACGTTGTGGATAGTTGCGAGTTGTTGCAATTCACTATTGTTAAAACGTAGATCGTCCTCGTGAATAGTGAAAATTTGTTGATTTAAATTGAATCTGGCGAATTCGGCAGGTAATGCTTGGCGGCCAACAAGAAAAATACGACATTGCGCTGGCAACTCGGTGATAGCCACATTGATAATATCAGCCCATTGTTGTGATTGACATTCATGGATGTCATCAAAAACCAAATTAAATGGTGGTGTCAATCGTTGATAAGCAGCGCCAAAAAAAAGACGAGCAAATGCTTTTACATTAATCGCATTTTCTTTTTGATAAGTTGGAATACTTTTACGACGCTTTGGTGTTACTTCCCGAACAGCACTGCTAAAGTAGAAGAAAAAATTGGCAAGATCAACGTCATCTTCATCGACTCCATACCAAACTGATGGATGTTCATTTGAATTAACAAAACTAGATACTAATGTGGTTTTCCCATAACCAGGCGGCGCGAGTACAGCGACTACCGGTACGTCAGATTTATTCACTAACTGCTCTAGCAATCGCGTGCGCTCTATACTGCGACTTACAAATGGGTGGCTAGTCTTATGTGGACGCGCAATCATAACGCCCCCTGTTGAATAACGTAATCAAAATCAATATCCATTAATAATTTAGTAAAATATTTTATCTTAACACAATTGTAACTACTCAGCGTAAGTATCCATAGTTACAGAATTTTACTGGCGAATTCAGGTATTGTTGAACCATGTCTTTTTTAATTCACACCTAACTGCGTATTTATTTTATTTATCAAGTAATTCTCAGATTGCGCTAACCGATCAGGAACGGATTGTATTTGAAACAATGGCTATCTCGCAACTTGCCAAGATCCTTTGCCAATCGGCCGGCAATGGAAAATATCAAAACGCCATAAGTCTCGCCGAAGTTCGAGAAAAACTCCGGATAAACACGACAAATATTTAAACTACCTGCGTGTTTCTACAGCTAAACTATTAAAAGGAATTAAGCCAAACAGTATATTCATCACCTTGAAGGGAATGGTCTTAAGCAACCAAATCCATTCATTCCCGCTACTTACCACCCAACTCCGCTATTTACCGTTTGTCTCAAACTCAAGCAGAACAGTATTATATCGCCTAATATTTAAACTCGGTCTACAGCCAAGCAAAGGATATTCAATGAAAATTTGTACACTTTTATTACTAGTTTCAACTTTCGGATTTTTCACATCAGCAAATGCAATACAAGAAAACCAGTTTTCTGAGGCGCATTCAATCTATATGACAGCAGTCAACGGAAATGAAAGTGACGTTAAAAAGGCGACAGAATATTTTAACAAACTTTCAGAATCAGAACCCTACGATATTTTCATCCAAACCTACCGTGGCTCGCTAGAATCTATGATGGCAGAACATGTATTTATGCCATGGAATAAAATGAAGCATGTGGATGCAGGTTCTGAACTCATGGATGACGCATTGGATGAGATTTCTGAATTGCATGACACTATAACACTGGGAGAAACAGCACTTAGTGTCCGCATGAAGTTAATTGTGGCGCACACTTATTTTAGATTTCCACGATTTCTTAATCGCTATCAAGATTCGAAAGACCTTGTCTCAGATTTGCTTGAATCAGCGAACTTTAATAATGCTAGCACTGAAACGAAAAATAGCCTTTACCAGCTAGCAGCAGCTATTGCTGAAGACGACGGAAACAAGATAATACAATCCGAATTTTTGATAAAAATTAAATAGGATAACAGAGTGACAAACATGACAAATATTATTGAAACTAAAAACATTTCAAAACAATACGAACAAGGAGACTTGAGTGTTAGTGCATTGAATGATGTTAATATTAGCCTATCAAACCAGGCTTTCGCCGCGCTGCTTGGGCCATCAGGAAGTGGTAAAAGTACCTTGCTCAACATATGTGGATTAATTGACAAACCTACCCAAGGGGCGCTCTATTTTTGTGGTGAAAATATCGCTGACGCATCCGATAAAGAGTTAACAACCATTCGTCGTAACAAATTGGGATTCATTTTTCAGGGCTTCAATCTCGTCCCAGTCATGTCAGTTTACGACAACGTTGAATACCCACTTATCCTTTTAGGAGTTGGCAAAAAATTACGGCGAGAACGCGTGACAGCAATGCTTGAAACGGTAGGGTTACTGCCGTTTAAAAAACATCTTCCCGATCAGGTATCAGGAGGTCAAAAGCAGCGTGTGGCAATTGCCAGAGCTTTAATCACTCAACCCAGACTGGTAATCGCCGATGAACCGACAGCAAATCTCGACACCCAGACAGCAACAGACATCATCAATCTCATGTACACAATGCATAAGGACTTTGGTACTGCATTTATCATCGCTACACATGACGAAAGAATGTCTTCTCATTGTAATATAGAATATCAACTTCATGACGGTGCCTTACAATGAAATGGTTAAAACTCGCAATTAAAAATGTACTCAGGAATCGTCGTCGTGCACTTGTCACAATACTCATTACTGCCGTGGGGGTTGCTGCCATTCTCATTGGCGGCGGCTTTGCTAACTTTACTTATGTTTCACTCAAAGAAATGGCTGCGCGATCTTCGGGTCATCTAATAGTTGCTCACAAAAATTACTTTGATAAAGAAGAAAGTGTGCCAATGGAGTTTGGATTGAACGATTCTAATTCACTGACGAAAAAATTAAAATCTGATGAAGACATACGCTACGTGATTCCAAAAGTTGAATTCACGGGCCTTATAAGTAACGGGGAAAAATCAACGATTTTTATGGGTTCTGGCGTCGATCCTAAATATGAGTTTAAAGTCAAAGGCCCTTTCCTCACCATAGACGATGGAAATATTCTCAGCAAGCGAGAAAAAGAAAATAATCCCCAAGTCATGTTAGGTAAAAAAATGGCAAAATATTTTAATGCCAAAATCAACGACTCGCTTACCCTTCTTAGTACGACAGTAGACGGCAGTCTAAATGCGATTGATGTTACTGTGCAGGGTATTTTCAGCACAGGAATCCCTGAACTGGATAAGAGGAGCATTTTAGTCAATATCAATACGGCTCAAAGTCTATTATCAACAGATAAAATCAGCAACCTAGCGCTGCATCTTAGAGAGACTGAAGCAACGTTTTCAAAATATAACAAACTCACAAGAGAATATGCAGATCTGGGATGGCAAACGTGGTTGGATACTGCATTTTTCTATGTCGGTGTTAAAGAGCTCTACAATCGTATTTTTGGTTTACTTGGGTTTATCATCATTATGATGGTATTTTTTTCCATCTACAATACAGTCAATATGAGCGTCGTAGAGCGAACACGCGAAATTGGGACGCTCCGCGCAATAGGCACTTACTCAAATGAAGTTACAAGAAATTTTGTTCTAGAAGGCTTGGTAATTAGTTTCATCGGCGCAAGCATCGGGATTTCAATCGCGGCATTGACTTCATTAGGGCTATCCATAGCTGAAATTCAAATGCCTCCACCACCTGGCAGAACATCCTCTTATCCACTGGCAGTTGATATCCCGGTAAATCTATATTTAATAACTGCTGCTATCGTTACTGTAGTTTGCATCATTGCCTCCTGGCTTTCCAGTTATAAAGCATCAAATAGATCAATCGTAGGAGCACTGTCTCATGTATAAGATATTAGTTTCACTCGTTCTTATAACACCGATAATTTCCTATGCTAAAAGCGCAGACGAATTAGTAATAGCGGCAGATGAATATCGGCAGAGTGCAAATGAAACCGTAGTAAACACCGTTATCAAACTCTACAAAAATAACAAGCTGGATAGAGAGAGAGCTTATGATGTGTATATAAAACCCAACCGGAAATCATTAGTAATCTCCAAAACATCGTCAGAAAGAGGTCAGAAAGTCCTAATGCTCGACGATAAGTTCTGGATATTACTGCCAAAAACCAAACGTCCTATCCGCATAACACCTATGCAAAAATTATTAGGCGAGGCTTCAACGGGTGATATAGCGACAATGAAATGGCATGAAGACTATTCTGCCGAGTACATTTCAACATACGATAAAAGTGAAAGTGGCAATGATGAGCTATTGCTTAAAGCCAAGCGCAAAGGCGTCACCTATAATGAAATATTTTTATCTTTAATACCAACTTCACATATTCCTATACGTGCAGAATTATATCTTTCCTCAGGAAAATTGGCAAAAGTGGCCTACTTTGAAACTGCGTACAAAAATGACCGTGAGCAAATTAGCAAAATGATCTTGAAGGATGAGATTAATAAAAATCAACATACTGAAATAGAATATATCGAAAATAAACCTTATTCACTTAACCGGAAGTATTTCAACCCAGCTTTTCTCGCACGAAATCCATCCATTAAGATTCAATGATTTATTTAAAAGTAATTACCTGGTTTTTTGTTATCGGAAGTCTATTTTCAGTCAGAACGGCATATGCTGAGTATTCCATCAGCATACTTATTCATCCTCAATATAACGCTTACTCATCCGACACATTATTCGATGTTCCAAGTGAATATATTAAGAGACCAGGCCTTACTAGCGAGCAGACTATAGAGTTGACAGGCGGGTTTCAGCAACCCTTCAATACTTATAGTTATCTTCTAAGTACCCGTAATAAACTTAGTGATGACAGAACATCAAAAACTGAAGTCAAGGTGAATGAGTTATTTATGTCTCACGGTATCGACAATTGGGAGCTGATACTTGGCAGGAGAATTAGCAGCTGGGGTGTTGGTTATGGCTTCCGTCCACTTGATGTCATTCAGCAATATGACCAGCAGAGCACTTCACAGCAATCTATGATTGGCAAGAACCAGTTTGCCTGGGAGTACTTTACCGACATGTCCTCCTGGTCTCTACTATGGGTTAATCCACTTCAAACTGAAGAAACTGAAAACAATAAACTGGAGTCCTTTGTTGCTAAATTCTCTACCAACAGAGAAAATTATGACCAACATGCACTATTTCGTTACAATAATGATAATAAATTGCAATTTGGTCTAGGGAGGTTACAGCTTATTTCCGACTCACTTTCCATTCACGGCTCATTACTTTTAAGTCAAAAGTATCAAAAACAATTACACAGGCTTGCAGGTCAAACGACCACGTTACTATCTTTTGATTATCCTTATATAACTAAAGACTATAACAATGGATTGCAGGCACTTGCGGGTTTGAACTGGAGCAGTATAACTAAACATAATATCATTGTTGAATATTGGTATAACGAGATGGCCTATTCTCCTCATCAATGGAAAGCGCTTTTTAAGCTCGCAGAACAACAACAGATATTGCTAGAACAAACTCCAATAACTAAAGCACCAATTCATGGCAATATTGCCTGGACAGCAAACGCCACTCAGGCACAATCTCTTGCGCAGCATAATCTCATGTTACGATGGAATTATGACGCGAACTACTGGAAACCTACTGTAAACATTCTTTTATCTCCTGACGATAAGAGTTATATGACCACCATATTAGTCACACGTGCATACAATTCATTCAAATTTGAGGCCGGCGTAAGAATGTTCAACGGAGCAAACGATTCTGTTTATGGCGGCCTAATAATTAGCCACAATGTTTTTATGACGTTTTCGGGCGCGTATTGATGAAAAATTCCACATTACATAAGCCATTTTATTCGGACAAGTTTCAATGGTCCAAGCTGCTCGTCATCAATACCTTCATTGCCTTGTTTTTAACCTTAGTTACCCAAGCTAATTTTTGGGGAAATTTTGTTTATTCCCAATCTATTGGTATTTCAATCGCTAGTCTTATTTGCTTAATTGGCTTGCACTATAAAGACAAAGAGCCGCATGTTATTGTCTATGCAATGGCTATTATTCTTGGCGTAATAGTCGGAGTTTTAGTTGCAACCATGATTACGGACAATGGAAAAATATTTGCTGGAGAAAATAGTCGAGAGTTTGTTTTATCGAGTTTACTCTATTCCATGATGATAGGTTCTGTTGTGGTTTTTTATTTTGCGCTTATTGGAAAACAACAACGGATCAGTTATCAGCTAAATGAGGAAAAACTCAAACAAGTGGAGTATGAACGAGCACTCACGGAAAGCAATTTAAAGTTATTGCAGGCGCAAATTGAACCGCATTTCTTATTTAATACATTATCAAATGTCCTCAGCCTTATTGACGACCGTCCAGATGATGCCAAAAAAATGTTAGAACATTTTACTCAATATCTCCGAGCTAGCTTGACTCGAACCAGAGAAAACAAAACAACACTGAGAGATGAAATAAATATTGTTAACGCTTACCTGAATATTCAAAAAATCCGTATGGGTAATCGACTT
>CALZHW010000120.1 GCA_945787125.1 uncultured Ectothiorhodospiraceae bacterium | reverse complement strand
TCAACGATTTGCCATTCTCCTGCAAACTTTTGCCAGGTATAGTTAAGATCAACATCTATATCTTCAATAGGTAAATAAATGGCTTGCAACACGGTGATATTATTTCCGAGTGGTTTTGCCTTTTTAAATGTATATCTAGAATTTTTGAAATAACTTTCGGCTCGTGGGTAGGCCAGTAGGCGTATTAGTTGAATGAGATTACGTTTGAATTTTGCCGCCTCATCGTCCTTAAACTTATCGAGGTTGGGTTTTATAGCTGTTGTCATAATGAAATCAAAATTGATGAAACCATCAACTTTTTGGTAACTGACCTCATCATTTTTTTTAACCGCGAGCAGAGCTTCGACAAACTGTTGGGTTCTTTCAAACGGTTCGCTTGAGGCGGCATGAATGACATTGCTGCTGAGCAATACAGTGAGAATAAGGGCGACAAATCGATTCATAACAACAAGATCCTAATGATGTATCGTATTAAAATATTTTTTGGCTTTAAACAGGCTCAATAATGCCGGTAAAACGGCAACAGATACAATAAGATTAACCAGCAGACCAATAGTTCCCACTTGTGCCAATGTGTTTAGGCCATGATGGTTGGTTAGCAGCATGGCGCCGACTCCCAATCCTGAAGTAATTATAGAGCCCCAGATCGCTAGTCCGGTATGTTTGATAATTTTATGTAAACTATCACCATCCATTACCCGGGTAACGATATGAACACCGCTATCAACGCTAATACCCAGCAAGACAGGCAGCATTAATACATTGATATAATTTAGTTCAATGCCCAATATTGCCATAATACCCAGCGTGATGCTTAAGGTCATTACTGCCGGAATTAGGCAAAGCATGGTCATTGTCAAATCCTTGAGAAAAATCCAAAGCACAGCAATGATTAAAATGAGAGAAAGCAATAGCACAAATGGCAACTCGGTAAACACAAGCCGCAGTATATCGGCTAACACCAAAGCTTCCCCCGCGATGATTAATCGTTTGTCATCAGATTGTCTTACCTGACGAATTTCCTCCGTCAGGCTAAGTACCTTGTCACCATCACCTAAGCCGATGCTGGGGAACAGTAAAATAATGCCATCTTGCGACTTTTCATGCTCATTTATGCCAAATAGCTTTTTCATTTGTTCAGGTAAGTCATCGTAGGTGAATGGCGCTACATCGACCATTTGTTTGGCGGTTTCGAGTTTTTCAACCTCTGCTGGCTCGAACCAGCTGGCTTTCATACGGTTGAGAATCTTACCAATTTTTTCGATTTCAATTTGCTTTTCTGTTTGCAGCGGTGGCACTAAGTCGTCAGCGGTTAAGACAAAGTCAAGTCCGGAGTTTTCTGCGAGTTGGTTTTTATTGTCTCTGAGTTGTGAGGCGGCACGCTTTTCTTCGGTGGTGTTTTCGGTTAGGACCACCATCGGTGTTTGTGAGTAACCAAGCAGTGCATTGACTTCTTTATCAAGTTGAAAAGAGCGTAAATCACTGTTGCCCAGTGATTCAAAATCATAGTTAAAATAAACTTGCGTGGCAAAAATCGTAAAAACAAGCCAGACAATGCTGGCGAGAATAATGCGTTGTTTAGGTCTGTGAAGCAGTCCTTTAGTGACACGATTTGACGAGATAATGACATTCTCGTCACTGACAATTTTCCAGGAATGCTGTTTGACAATTTTCAACAGTGGTGGCAAAAAGATCAAATAAGCCAGCGAAATGAAAATCATGCCAGCAGCAGCAATAATACCAAATTCATGAAACGCGCGAAAATCAGACAGACTCAAGCTGACAAACGTGACAAACGTAGTGAGTGTAGCAATAGTAACAGCGCGGCCAGTTTGTAAAAACGTATTTCGCATGACTTTTTCAGCGTCAGCATTGCTTTTACACTCATCCTGATAACGGCTTAATAAATGAATGCCGTGATCGATGCCAAGACCGATAAGAATAACACCAATGAATGCTGTGAGAATATTGAGTTGCGAAAATACCAGTTGCGCAAAGGCGAATGTACACGCAATTCCCAGTATTAGTGGTAGCAATATCAGAACAACGGGTTCAAGGCGCCGGAAATGAATCAAGAGATAAATGAAAACCAGGGATAAGGCTATCAGCGAGACGTTTTTTAGATCAATTTTCATGCTTTTTTGCATGTCGATTTTCTTTTGATAGCTACCTGTGAGCTCCACTTTAAGGTTGGGGCTGTAGGACGAGTAGTCGATCTTATTCAGTTGTTGCTGAACATCATTAATGACACGTTGAGAGAAATCCAAATCCAAAGACGTTATATCAGGTTTAATGAAAATCGCTATGCGTGAATCGTCTTGGTTAAAATAGTAAGTCTCGTCAGATTGTTGCGCTGACCACCATTTTGATTGACTCTTTTGATGTTTGTCTCGCAGGTCCTGGAAATCCAGTGAGGGAGGTTCCGATTCTTCCAAGTCGATATACATGGGGTTTTTTTGACGCTTCTCCCATTTCCAACGCAACTTTAAGCGTTCTTCGATGGTCTTTAAGTCATCAACCTCTAAATAGTAAAATCCTCGGTTTCTAAAAAAATCGCTGGGTCGTTTAGAATCGACAAAACTGATATGAGGCGTATGTTTAACCACATTGGCGACATTATCGGCAAAGCGCCGAAGATTCTCGGGTTTATCACCAGTGGCAGTGACTACAATATAACCAATGCCGCCAAAGCGTGTTTTCACTCTTTCGAAATCTTTAATACTATCAATTTCTTGTGGTAGTAAGGCGCTTAAATCAGCATCAACTTTCAGTTGCTTTGCAAACATAAAGCTTGTTATGAAAATGAGTGCGAATAGGCTCATAAACAGGTAAGGGCGGTGATAAAAAGTGAGCAAGAGGGTTTTCATTAGGTTTCTTTCATCGCTGGGTGCTAAGCATTACCGGGTTTCAGTCATCGCACGAAGCGTGTGATGGAATTAATGGATTTGCCAATTAAAGCAGGGTGCAAATAGACGATTTTTTACAAAATAGCCAAGAGTCTTTTGCAATGTAACAAATTTGTCATTAAAATTACTAGATAAATTATTTATCGTTTATAATTCAATTATTCGTAGTGTCTGTAAATAGTGTCCATAAAAGTAGCAGGTCTAACCCGGATATTTTTTGAATTGTCTGGGTTAAAGGCTTTCGTCCGAATGAAGGAGAATAGTGTGGGTCGTATTAAAGTAGCCATCGTCGGAGTTGGTAATTGTAC
Organism: uncultured Ectothiorhodospiraceae bacterium; assembly: GCA_945787125.1. Lineage (GTDB taxonomy): Bacteria > Pseudomonadota > Gammaproteobacteria > S012-40 > S012-40 > CALZHW01. Next base: position 7,736 of record CALZHW010000120.1, on the reverse strand, counting down.
TAGCTCGCTGGTTCAAGGTATATATTATTACCGACAAAATAAAGACGTAGAACCCATAGGCCTTATGCACACTGAAATTGGTGGGTTTAAAGCAGGTGATGTAGATATTGTTGCCGCTTATGATATTGATAAGCGTAAAGTTGGCCAGGATGTTAATCAGGCAATATTTGCCGAGCCCAACTGTACCATCGTTTTTTGTGGGGATCTTCCAGATTGCGGCGTTAAGGTTAAAATGGGTTGTGTGTTAGATGGTTTTTCCGAACACATGGCCAATTATGAAGATAAGTACACCTTTTTGCTTGCCGATGCACAGGAGCCGACGAAAGCCGAGGTGATTAAAACGCTGAGAGAAACCGGCGCCGAAGTGCTGATGAATTACTTGCCGGTTGGATCAGAAGAAGCCACTAGGTTTTATGCTGAGTGTGCTCTCGAAGCGGGTGTCGCCTTCGTTAATAATATTCCAGTATTTATTGCCAGTGATCCTGTTTGGGCGCGTCGTTTTGAAGAAAAAAATATTCCTATTATCGGCGATGACATTAAGGCACAACTCGGTGCGACCATTACTCACCGTACCTTGATGGACTTATTTAGAAAGCGTGGCGTAAAAATAGAGCGTACTTACCAGCTTAATACTGGCGGTAATTCAGATTTTTTGAATATGTTGAATCGTGATCGTTTAGCCTCGAAAAAAGAATCAAAAACCGAAGCTGTGCAAGCCGTTACAAAAAATCGCCTGGAAGATGAAAACATTCATGTTGGCCCCAGTGACCATGTGCCTTGGCAGAAAGATAACAAAGTTTGTTTTATTCGAATGGAAGGCAAGTTGTTTGGTGATGTGCCGATGAATCTTGAAATGCGTTTGTCGGTAGAAGACTCACCTAATTCTGCAGGTGTTGCAATCGATAGTATTCGTTGTGCCAAACTGGCGTTACAGCGTGGTATTGGTGGGGTGATACATGCACCATCGGCGTATTTTTGCAAACATCCACCGATTCAGATCACCGACGATGAAGCCTACCGTATGACTGAATCGTTTATTAAAGGCGACAAGACAGAGATTGCTTTTTTACCCAATAAGAAAGCGATTGTCAAGGAAGATAAAAGACGTATCGCTGCAGCTTCAGATGAGTAGTTAAAGCGCGCTCAGGGTTGCCGTAAAAATTAGTTTATATTTATGGGTTTTCAATCGCCATTTTAGCGAGGCGTGAGGAAGGCGAATAGTGAGCTATTTAACTGACGAACAACACAGCTAAAATGAGTGAGTGGAAAGTTAGAAATGTGAAATAATTTTATAGGTAGCCCTCAGACTGTTTTAAAGACAAAGTATCGTTGCAGTGGGAAGTTGTAAAATACCGCAACAGCCACTGCGATGATGACTTTGGACCACAAATAATGCACCGCAAACGTCTCTGTTAGCATAAATATGCCTGCAGTATTCAACAATAAGCTGCCTGCAGAGACAATGATATAACGCATGCCTTGTTTGCTGAGGTGTCCGTCAGTGGCATAAAAACACCAATGTCGACCCAGTAAAAAATTGCAAACCGCACCGAATAATGCACTAATTGCCGCCGAGGCAACATACCAAAGTCCCAGCAACTCAACCAGCATTATATATATGATAAAGTCTAGTACTGTGGCTGCTGCTGCTGCAGTTTGTGCCTTAACAAAGGTAATGTAGAAACCTTTTTGTTTTGCTTTTGATGCTTTCAAACAGGTTATCTCACGTTATTTCATGTTATTTTACGGCGCACTGTTTTGGTTTTTGCGAGCTTGCAAAGCTACACTGGTAAGACGCTGCACCGCTGAGATGTTGGATAACAAGGCAATCGCGCACACGACAATGAGTACTGGCAGGCCCAGCGCTGGGGAAAATGCCCAGTCTGTTTCGAGGTAGGTGATGGAATAGGGTGCGAGCACGCAAGCGACAATCAAATAAAGTAGTCGTTCGCTGCGCTTCATTGATCCGCGTGGCGGTGTGATTTGCATGGCTTCCGCTTTGGCCGTGGAGTAGCTAATCATGAAGGAACCCAAGATGGCTAATAAAACGATAACCATGATCAATGTACTATCTCGATAATAAATAACCAATCCGGCGAGAAAGATAAAATCAACATAACGATCCAGTGAAGAGTCAAGCACCATGCCTGCCGGATCATTGCTACCGATCAGCCGCGCCACCATGCCATCCAATACATCTAACCAGCCAGCCATTAACAGACACAATGCACCAAAGCCGAAGTAACCGAAACTTACCGCCAGTGCAGCAATAAAACCAAATACAAACGAGATCCAGGTGATCTGGTTAGGGCTAAGTCCACGGCGGTGGCACCAGTGACCCAAGGGCTCAAAACACCAGTAACCCATTGCCATTAGTTCTTTACTGAATAAGCGACTGCCACCTTGCTTTTCTACTCGCTCATACACCGCTTTACCGCGAGTGATGACACGCAAAAGATAAAGTAAGACGCTAAGTAATGCGATGCCAGTGATAAAAAAAGAGATGAATAAATCAATTGTCATTTGCTGTCCTGCGCTTCCAGGGTATTATAAATTTCACAATAATTTTTCCAGCGAATTTCAGGAATTTTCGACGCTTTCACTGCTTGAATAATGGCGCACTGTGGTTCGTTACGATGCGTGCAGTTACTGTATTTACAGCCACCCAGATAATCGCGAAAATCGATAAAACCCCAGCTGATTCTGCTTACGGGAATATGCCACAAACCGAAGTCTCTAACACCGGGTGAATCAATCAAGTCACCACCCGTTGGCAAGTGGTAGAGCTGTGAGGCGCTGGTGGTATGTTTGCCGAGCTGTGAGGCTTGAGAAATTTCGCCTATTTGAATGCTAATTTCTGGCAATAAGGCTTTAACGGTTGAAGACTTACCAACGCCCGACTGACCCACAAGTACCGACACTTTATTTTGTAAAACCGATTCCAGCTGGCTCATGCCATGTTGGGTTTTACTGGAGAAATATAAAACCTGATAACCGATCGTTTCATAATGTTGCAGTGATTTTTTTATGGCTTTGAAAGCTGCTTCATCCAGCAAGTCAATTTTATTGACGGCAATTAAGGGTGGAATATTGTTGAGTTCCACTGCAACCAGATAACGGTCAATCAAACGGGTTTGCAGGGCGGGTATTGGTGAGCATACGATGACCATTTGATCAATATTCGCCGCAACAGGCCTCGTATTGCCTTGGAAGTTGGGTCGCTCCAATAAGCTTTTGCGGGTTTGGGTGGCGGTAATAATACCGTTGCCCGGATCGATTTCCTGCCAGATGACCTCATCACCAACCACAATTTTCCCGAGGTTTTGTCGCGCCATACACGTCACTTGAACGGCTTGACGGTTTTCCACTAAATAATTAACCCCAAAACAGGCGATGACTTGACCTTCTTGTGGCGTGCCAAGGGCGGAGCTATCGAGCTCTGCGCCAGCTTGTTTCTTTTTCGCGCGATTAATGCGCTCTTCCTGAATTTTGTCAGCGCGCCAGGATTGTTTTCTTGATAACTTGCGTTTGCTCATGGTTTACAAAATAGTTTTATATGAAGTGAGATCATAACAAAAAAACGCCCTGGCAAGGGGTTTTGATCTGGTATACTTTGCGCATTAGTCACGAATTAAGCAATATAATTATGGAAAGGTTAGCGAATGACAAAGCATGATGACAATTTAATTTGGATAGATCTGGAGATGACAGGTCTGGATTCTGACAAAGATAGAATTATCGAAATTGCTACTCTCGTGACGGATAGTCAGTTAAATATTTTAGCCGAAGGGCCGGTGATGGCGATACATCAAACCGCGGCAAGCATGCAGGGCATGGATGACTGGAATACCAAACAGCACGGTAAATCTGGTTTGACTGAACGGGTAAAAAACAGTGATATCACGGAGCAACAGGCAGAGCAAAAAACACTGGAATTTCTAAGTAAATACGTTGATAAAGGCAAGTCTCCTATGTGCGGCAACAGCATTTGTCAGGATCGACGATTTCTTTATCGAAGCATGCCAGAGCTTGAAGCATATTTCCATTATCGACATTTGGATGTCAGCACCTTGAAAGAGTTGGCGCGCCGCTGGTCGCCTGATGTTTACAAGAATTTTGATAAAAAAGGCGCTCACCTCGCAATGGATGATATTCTGGATTCGATTGCAGAGTTAAAATATTATCGTGAGAAGTTATTTAAGTAACTTAGGAGTTCAAACTATGTCTCGTAATCTGCGCTCGTAGTGGCAAGGCCTTATCGAGAGTGTTGGCAGCAGGGATGCTGCCATCAAGCCTACATGGACGTATTCACGGCGTCTCTCGGTAAGGTTTTGCTGCTACGGGTGCTGGAAGGTGGCGCTATTCTTCAGTTGTGCTAAAGACCATTCTATATGTTCAGCCAGATAGTCATTGCTGTTAGATAGTTTCAATGTGAGTGCTGCAATGATTTCCGCGGATGACGTACTATTGCCAAGCGCAACAATAATATTTCGCTGCCAGCGCTCATAACCAATGCGACGAATTGCTGAGCCTTCGGTATTTGCCAGAAAAGTCGTTTCATCCCAGTTAAACAATTCCAGCAAAGTCACATCATCCAGCTGATGGCGTACGCTGAAATCAGTTTCTGCGGTATCTTCGCTAAACCGATTCCAGGGGCATACTAGTTGGCAGTCATCGCAACCATAGATGCGATTCCCCATTGCTTGACGAAACTCGACAGGAATAGGGCCTTTGTGTTCAATGGTGAGGTAGGAAATGCAGCGCCGTGCATCGACTTGAAACGGTGCGATAATCGCATTTGTTGGGCAGGCATCAATGCAAGACGTGCAATCACCGCAATGAAATGAACTTGTCTCATCGCTCGGCAACGGAATGTCGACATATATTTCACCCAGAAAAAACCATGAACCAGCATCCCGGCTAAGTAGGTTCGAGTGTTTACCTATCCAACCAAGTCCGGCTTTTTCGGCAATGGCTTTTTCCATCACCGGGGCGCTATCAACAAAGACGCGATATTGATAAGGGCCAACCAGTTCCTCAATTTTTTTCGCCAGTTTTTGCAATCGGTTACGTAATACTTTGTGATAATCCCGGCCAAGTGCATAACGCGAAATGAACGCAGCGGTATTATCATTGATCACTGACCACGCCTCTTTTGCGTGTGGTGGAAAGTAATCCATTCTTACGCTAATTACTCGGCATGTATCGGGTATTAAATCGTTGGGGCGGCTGCGTTTGCTACCATGTTTTTGCATGTAATCCATTTCGCCGTGAAATTTATTCTTTAACCACTGAAATAAAAAATTCTCCGCGTCCGTTAACTCTGTATCACTAATTCCGCAGTCTTGAAAGCCCATTTCTTTGGCTATTTTTTTTATGCTTAAAGCGATGCTGGGTAAATTGTGATCATTAATCAAAGAGACAGCCTTTTTTGCTCGTTCATTATTCGTGCTAATATATACAACTCACAATCGGAGTTCAAAGTTGCAAAAGTGCCACCTTCGCACCTGTAGCGATAAAACCTTTCCGAGAGACGCCGTGAATACGTCCTTGTAGAAACTATGAAGGATTGCAATCTGCAAGATTTAAAAGGACAGCTATAATAACGAATTGACATACTAACTGTTATTTTGTACAGTATATTAAAGCTTAAAACAAAAATAAGGACTCGGTTTTTATGACACGTGCCCGACGTGAACTCGTTGATCTATCAGCAACCTCTTACTACCATTGCATAAGCCGATGTGTCCGTCGAGCGTTTCTGTGTGGTGAAGATCATTTCTCAGGAAAAAATTATGAGCATCGAAAGTCGTGGGTTGTTGATCGACTAACCGAGTTAGCCCCTGTTTTTGCGATTGAAGTATGTGCTTACGCAATTATGTCCAATCATTACCATTTGGCTTTGAGAGTGGATAAAGAAATGGCGACGAAGTGGACTAATGAGGAGGTGATGCAGCGGTGGCAAATATTGTTTAAGCTTCCGGTATTAGTCGATCGATACCATCAGCATCAGACTTCTCCTCCAGAAAGCGATGTCGCTCAACAAATTATCCAACAATGGCGTGAACGTTTGATGGATTTATCCTGGTATATGAGAATGCTGAATGAATACCTCGCACGAAAGGCCAATGCAGAAGATAATTGCACTGGACGATTTTGGGAAGGTCGATATAAAAGTCAGGCTTTGCTAGATGATGCAGCGGTACTGACTTGTATGAGTTACGTGGATCTAAATTCGATTCGTGCGGCGATGACAGATTCCCTTGAAACATCGGATTACACCAGTATTCAACAACGTATAATCCAATGGCAGAGCGAACAAAAACAAACTCAAGAGAATGCATCTGACAACAAGTTAAATATTCTGAAAAACAATTTACTTTTAATGCCACTGATTAGCGCATCGAATGATAATCATGCACATGCGATTGGTTATCTGAGAGAAGACTATCTCGAACTCGTTGATTGGGCAAGTCGTAGTATTCATGAGGGAAAACGCGGTTTTATATCAGAAGATACCCCTTCTATTCTCAATCATTTAGGACTAGATCCCGATAACTTTATTCAGCATATGCAGGGAAAGAAGCCGCATCTTTCTTTAACCAATGCGCTGGGTAAACTCGAAAAGCTACAGGAATATGCTAGACGACTCGGCGTGAAATTTATTAAAGGCTGTAGGCAGAGTCAGGTTTTGTATCGATAAGACCGTCAAAGTCCACTTTTGATATTTCACTAATGATCACTGGCATCTTAGTACTATGTTTTTCCCCTTCTAACACTTATTTAACCCACTCGATTTATCAGTAAATTTAAAGAAATGAAAACACAGGCGGATATTTTTGTAAATGTCGTATTCGCGCAGTATTTTTTGACGTAATTATTTCATGGATGTCCTGGTATTTGCTGCTGGTATTTGCTGGGACATGGTGAGCTTGTTTAGCTTCTTCCGAAGCGCTAATGGTGTAGTAGCACCCATTATATCAATGGATTAAACGAGGTTCGCCTTTTTTTATGAAATATTCGGGTTAGCTGCTTGATTCATTTGATATTGGACAAGGCTGTAACTATACATTCATGCATGTTTGCAGTATAGTTTAGGGGAGGTTTCAAGGTATAATTTTTGAGAAATTTAGATCTACTTTAATTAAGTAGTTAATGAAGGTGTTGGGTGTATGTTTTCTTGCAGTCATTAGAGTAATAAGTCAAGGAATGGAAATAAGTTACTCACAGTTTTAACTATAACCTGATTATTTGTTGTGCGCAATTATTGCAAGGGTCACTTACATTTGGTGTGTAAACCCCTGAGCAGTGATAACGTAATCCAGGGTGGTGCCACAAAAAAAAATCTAAAACGATAGTGATGCGCACGGAAATCGATGATTTCGAAATGCCTCTGGAATTTTTTAAGAAAATAAGAACAGAGTAGATTAGGGGTGGGAACAATGAAATTATCAAATCTTGGTGTTGTTGCAATCGTATGGATTGGAACACTGGGTCTTACACAGGCACAGGCCGCTGCGCCTACTGCATTCGATCAATGGGCCGTTAACAATGGCCAGGTCAGCGCCACTTGTCCTTCTGGTTTTTCCTGTAGCGGCGGCATCATTGACAATTCCGGCTTTCTGCAGCGCGAAATCCTTGACCTCTCCACTGACAAGGCCTATTTGCAAACCATCATCACCTCGAAAAACTCGACCGGCCAGAGTGGTGATATCAATTTTGCCGACGAAAGTTTT
>CALZHW010000119.1 GCA_945787125.1 uncultured Ectothiorhodospiraceae bacterium | reverse complement strand
AATTGATTTTCGATATCAAACAAGTTAATCCTGCCGCCCTGGTTTCAGTGAAACTGGTTGCCGAAGCGGGTGTAGGCACGATTGCCGCCGGTGTTGCCAAAGCGTATGCGGACTTAATAACTATATCTGGTTACGATGGTGGCACTGGTGCCAGCCCGTTAACCTCGGTTAAATATGCCGGAATTCCGTGGGAACTCGGATTAACAGAGACTCATCAAACGCTGCGCGCTAATAATTTACGTAACAAAGTGAGATTGCAAACCGACGGTGGTTTAAAAACCGGTCTGGATGTAATTAAAGCCGCCATACTCGGCGCAGAGAGTTTTGGCTTTGGTACCGGACCCATGGTTGCTTTGGGTTGTAAATACTTACGCATTTGTCATTTAAATAATTGCGCGACCGGTGTAGCTACGCAAAATGTTTTACTGCGTAAAAATCATTTTATCGGCCTGCCAGAAATGGTCATGAACTATTTTAAGTTTGTTGCAGAAGAAACCCGTCAATGGATGGCAAAATTAGGCGTTAGCCAACTGCAAGATTTGATTGGTCGAACCGATTTGCTCGAAGTCATTGAAGCGCAAACCGCAAAACAAGCAAAACTCGACATGTCAGCGTTACTCGATGGGGGTGATGTGGCGGCCGACAAACCACAGTTCTGCACTTCACCCAAGAATGAACCATTTGATAAAGGTGAGCTCGCTGAACAAATGGTGGTTGATATGCTGGCTGCCATTCAACAGAAATCAGGTGGATCTTATAGCTATCCGGTGCGCAATATTCATCGTTCTATCGGTGCCAGACTATCGGGCGAAATTGCCAAGATTCATGGCAATCAAGGCATGGCCGACGCACCAATTACATTGCGCTTGTCAGGCACGGCAGGACAAAGCCTGGGCGTGTGGAATGCAGGCGGTTTGCAAATCGACTTGCATGGCGATGCCAACGATTATGTCGGCAAAGGCATGACCGGCGGCAAAGTCTCCATCCAACCGCCCGCCAACAGCACGTTTAAAACCAACGAAACAACCATCATCGGCAATACGTGTTTGTATGGTGCAACAGGCGGAAAATTATACGCGGCAGGCTTGGCCGGTGAACGTTTTGCCGTGCGCAACTCAGGCGCACATACGGTGGTTGAAGGCGTGGGTGACCACGGCTGCGAATACATGACGGGTGGCGTAGTCACCATACTCGGCCAAACCGGTGTTAACTTTGGAGCAGGCATGACCGGCGGCTTTGCTTACGTATTGGATCTGGAAAATCAATTTGTTGATCGTTACAACCATGAACTGATAGATGTGCATCGCATTTCCACTGAAGTTACAGAAGCGCATCGCAATTATTTGCGCGATATCATTCAAGAATACGTTAATGAAACCAACAGCGAATGGGGACAGAAAATATTGGATAATTTTTCAAGCTATATTGGTAAATTCTGGCTGGTCAAACCAAAAGCAGCTGACCTAGAGTCCTTACTCGATACATTACAAAGTGCTGCATGAGGTTTTAAACAATGGGAAATGATTTTCAGTTTATTCAAGTCCAGCGAATTGACCCGGCAAAAACACCGGCAAAAGAACGTGTGGGTAACTTTAAAGAGATTTATGGGCAGTTTGATCAATCACAAGTAAAAGAACAATCTGATCGCTGCCTTGAGTGCGGTAATCCTTATTGCGAATGGAAATGCCCAGTCCACAACTACATTCCAGACTGGTTGAAGCTGGTGGCAGAAGGCAATATTTTTGCCGCCGCAGAGCTTTCACATAAAACCAACTCACTACCTGAAATCTGTGGCCGGGTTTGCCCGCAAGACCGTTTGTGTGAAGGCGCATGCACACTCAATGATGGTTTTGGTGCCGTAACCATTGGCTCGGTAGAAAAATACATCAGCGACCAGGCATTCGCCCAAGGTTGGCGCCCGGATATTTCCGATGTCATCAAAACCGATAAGAGAGTTGCAGTTATTGGCTCTGGCCCCGCCGGACTCGGTTGCGCAGACGTTTTAACGCGTAACGGTGTTACCGCGGTCGTTTACGATAAATACCCGGAAATTGGCGGCTTGTTAACATTCGGCATACCTGGCTTCAAGCTAGAAAAAGAAATCGTGCAGAATCGCCGCCAGATAATGGAAGAGATGGGTGTTGAATTCATCTTGAATACCGAAATAGGTAAAGATATTGCGTTCGAAGAATTACTAGAACAGTATGATGCAGTTTTTCTCGGCATGGGCACCTATAAGTACATGAAAGGTGGTTTCCCCGGTGAAAACTTACCGGGTGTATACGAAGCATTGCCTTACTTGGTTTCTAACACGAATCAAATGATGAACTTTGATAACAGTGAAACGGGTTACATTTCGATGGAAGGCAAAAAAGTCGTGATACTAGGAGGTGGCGATACAGCGATGGATTGCAACCGCACCGCGATTCGACAGAATGCGACAAAAGTCTCATGCGCTTACCGCCGCGACCGAGAGAATATGCCCGGCTCAAAACGTGAAGTCAGCAATGCAATAGAAGAAGGTGTTGAATTCCTGTTTAACCGACAACCCATCGAGATCGTCGGTAACGGTAAAGTCGAAGGCATTAAAGTCGTCACCACTGAACTCGGTGAACCCGATGCCAACGGTCGACGCAGCCCGCAAGTCGTGCCCGGTTCCGAAGAAATTATTGCAGCCGACGCGGTGCTCATCGCCTTTGGCTTTCAACCCAGTCCGTCGGATTGGTTCGCTGACTTTGATATAAATACCGATCAACGCGGACGCGTAGTAGCACCTGCCAACGGTAAATTCAAGTTCCAAACCACCAACCCAAAAATATTTGCCGGTGGCGATATGGTGCGTGGTTCAGATTTAGTGGTTACCGCAGTTTTCGAAGGTCGGGAAGCGGCTGAAGGCATTTTAGATTACTTGGGCGTTTAATAACAAACCCCCTTTGCAAAGAGAATTATTATGACAGAATTAAAGAACGATCGTTTTTTGCGAGCGCTATTAAAACAACCGGTTGATGTCACACCCGTATGGATGATGCGTCAAGCGGGTCGCTATTTACCTGAGTATCGCGCAACCCGCGCCAAAGCCGGCAGCTTTATGGACTTGTGCACCAACCCCGAGCTTGCTTGCGAAGTCACTCTGCAACCCTTAGAGCGCTTCCCCTTAGATGCAGCCATTTTATTCTCTGACATCCTGACAATTCCTGATGCCATGGGATTAGGTTTGCGCTTTGAACAAGGCGAAGGCCCTAAATTCGATAACCCCGTGCGAACAGAAGCCGATGTCAAGCGACTGCCAGTGCCTGACCCAGAGCAAGAATTAAAATATGTCATGGATGCTGTGCGCACCATCCGTCGCGAACTTGATGGCCGCGTACCATTGATTGGCTTTTCAGGCAGCCCGTGGACACTCGCGACTTATATGGTTGAAGGCAGCGGCACCAAGGAATATGCCCACGTCAAAGGCATGATGTATGATCGCCCCGATTTGATGCACAAATTATTGGATACCACGGCAAAATCCGTCACCAGTTATTTAAATGCCCAAGTCGCAGCAGGCGCGCAAACCTTAATGATCTTTGATACCTGGGGCGGCGTTTTAACCCCAAGAGATTACAAAGAGTTTTCCTTACATTACATGCAACAAATCCTTGATGGCTTAACCCGTGAAAATGAAGGCCGCAAAGTACCCGTTATTTTATTTACCAAGGGCGGCGGTCCGTGGCTTGAAGATATGGCCGCTACCGGTTGCGATGGACTCGGCGTGGATTGGACACTTGATATTGGCGATGCAAGAAAACGCGTTGGTGACAAAGTCGCCCTACAAGGCAACATGGATCCAAGTGTTCTTTATTCCTCACCGGAAAGAATTCGCGAAGAAGTCGCTACAATTCTTAAAAGCTACGGCCCCGGCAGCGGTCATGTATTTAATCTAGGTCACGGTATCCATCAATTCGTTGACCCGGAACGCGCCGGTGCTTTCATTAACGCAGTGCATGAACTAAGTCCTCAGTATCATAAGTAAGTAAAAAAAATCGTGCATGATTTTAGTGCCATCCCAGACCGAGAGATTATGTAACTCACAATCAGAGTTCAAATATTTCACATGCCATCAGCGCTCGTAGTGGCAAAGCCTTATAGAGAGTGTTGGCAGCATGGATGCTGCCGTCAAGCCTACAGGGACGTATTCACGGCGTCTCTCGGCAAGGGTTTGCCACTACGGGTGCTGGAAGGTGGCGCTTTTTCAACTTTGCGTGCAGACACTTAATTCCCTACTCTTAACAGCCACAAAAAACATGATGGATATGATCAGCCGCAATATTGATAAATTAAATCGCGTTATAGGCAACAGCATTGCCTGGCTCACTGTATTAATGGTGTTAGTCACTTTCCTCATCGTCGTCATGCGTTATGCCTTCAACGAAGGCTCAATTGCCCTGCAGGAATCCGTGGTATATATGCATGCATTGGTTTTCATGCTGGCTGCAGCAATCACAATGCAAAAAGATGAACATGTGCGGGTTGATATTTTTTATCGCGACATGTCGATTCGCAAAAAAGCCATTGTTAATGTATTAGGCACCCTACTCTTACTCTTACCCGTGTGTGGTTTCATCGCCTGGAGTAGTTGGGACTATGTACTACAGTCATGGCAGCTCAAAGAAAGCTCCCGCGAAGCAGGCGGCCTGGAGTGGCTTTACGTGCTCAAAACCAGCATAATTCTGATGGCGGTATTATTAATCCTGCAAGCCATTTCAGAGTTAATCAAAAACACTCGCCTTATTTTTAATCCAAACACCCCAACATCCGATAAGAATAACTAACCGTATGGAATATATCGCCCTTTATATGTTTGCTGCTGCCTGCATCGTTTTGCTGGCAGGCTTTCCGGTTGCATTTACCTTAGCCGGTACCGCACTCGCTTTCGCCTTTTTTGGTTATCAAGCCGATGTGTTTGATGCCGACTTTCTGTTTGCATTACCTAACCGGTTGTTTGGCATCATGACCAACCAAACGCTAATCGCCGTGCCGCTATTTATTTTCATGGGCGTCATGCTGGAAAAATCCAAAATCGCGGAAAAATTACTGGATAGCATGGCAAGCCTGTTTGGTAGCTTGCGCGGCGGACTGGGAATATCAGTAACCTTGGTTGGCATGTTGCTCGCTGCCAGTACCGGTATCGTCGGCGCCACCGTAGTAACCATGGGTTTGCTTGCACTGCCGTCAATGATGCGGCGTAACTATGATCCCTCCATCGCAACCGGTACCATTTGCGCATCAGGAACACTGGGGCAAATTATTCCGCCGTCAATCGTGCTCGTATTATTAGGTGATGTTTTATCATCAGCCTATCAACAAGCTCAACTGGATATGGGAATATTTTCACCCGACACGGTATCTGTAGGAGATCTTTTTGCAGGTGCAATCATTCCTGGCATGTTACTGGTCGGCATGTATCTGGCCTATCTGGTGATGATGACATTCCTCAAACCCAATAGCATGCCTGCGATCCCTGTAGAAGAAGCGGATGCCAGCAATAAATTAAAAAACCTATTTCAGGGATTACTACCACCTTTACTCTTAATGTTTTGTGTACTCGGCTCTATCATCGGTGGCATTGCAACGCCCACTGAAGCCGCCTCGGTAGGCGCAGTTGGCGCAATATTATTGGCCGCCATGCAGAAGCAACTTACTTTTAAGGTATTAAAAGAAGTGGCTCAAAGCACCACCAGCGTCACCAGCATGGTTTTCATGATTTTAATCGGCGCCTCAGTTTTTTCATTAGTCTTTCGCGGCTTCGAAGGTGATGAACTGGTGCATGAACTACTTAGTGACTTACCCGGTGGCGTTTTTGGCGCCATGCTAATCGTGATGTTAATTATGTTTCTGCTGGGTTTTGTACTGGATTTTATTGAGATAACCTTTGTGGTTGTGCCGATTGTTGGTCCAGTATTATTGGCAATGGGACTGGACCCTGTATGGCTGGGTATAATGATCGCGATTAATTTACAGACATCCTTTCTGACACCGCCTTTTGGTTTCGCTTTGTTTTATTTACGCGGTGTTGCACCACCCTCCATCACTACCATGCAAATTTACAAGGGTGTGGCACCCTTTATTGTCATACAATTGATGGCATTGTGCGCGGTTGCTTACTGGCCTCAGTTAGCTACCTGGCTGCCGGATATCATCTATCCAGAATAGCCCGAATAGCTCAAATAAAAAACGCTGGCGCCAGTCATGATTGACGACCAGCGCTAGCAATTATTACTCACAATCGGAGTTCAAACTACTCCCCGCAATCAGCGCTCGTAGTGGCAAGGCCTTATCTTATAGAGAGTAGAGAGTGTTGGCAGCAAGGGATGCTGCCACCAAGCCTACACCATCCCCCTTGCATTCAAATAGGCACGTTCAGAAATATTGTGCCACTCTATCGCTTGTTGCTGAAACGCTTGCACAGAGTCATAAACTTTTTTCACACTCGCATTTTTCGCCGCCATCTCAGCAACCACTTCATTGGATATTTGATGTAATTTTTTTAACACCTCATCAGGCAAGCGTTTTACTTGCACATTATGTTTGACCTTCAATGTCTCAAGCGCAGATGCATTTCTTGCCGTGTATTCCGCCGTTAGCGCATTGCCTGATATCCGACAGGCCTGCAAAACAATGCTATGTAAGTCTTTAGGCAATGAATCCAGTACGGTTTTATTAATGATAATTTCCAAACATGAACCTGGCTCTTGCCAGCCAGGATAGTAATAATATTTTGCGGCTTTATGAAAACCAAAGGCCAAATCATTGTAAGGGCCAATAAACTCAGTGGCATCAATCGTCCCACTTTTCAATGCGGAAAATATCTCACCACCGGGAATGTTAACCGGCGTGCCACCCGCACGTTTAATCACTTCACCACCAATGCCCGGAATCCGCATTTTCAGACCTTTAAGATCAGCCAGGCTATTGATCTCACGATTAAACCAACCGGCCATTTGCACCCCGGAATTACCTGCCGCAGCTGGCACCAAGTTAAACGGCGCATATAACTCTTGCCATAATTCCATACCGCCACCGTACTGTAACCAGGACATCATCTCCTGGCCAGTAAATCCGAAAGGAACACCTGTAAAGAATTGCGTTGCTTCGTTTTTACCTTTCCAGTAAAGCGATGCCGCATGGCCCATCTGTGCCGTGCCACTGGAAACCGCGTCAAACACTTCAAACGGCGGCACCAGTTCCCCGGCGGAATATACTTTTACTTTAATTCGACCACCACTCATCTCTTCAATGAGCTTTGCCAAATTCTCAGCACCCGTACCAAGCCCAGGGAAATTTTTCGGCCAGGCTGTCACCATTTTCCAGTTAATTGTTTTTTTTGCATGCACTGCGGGAGCCACCACAGAGGCACCGGCTAGCAGTGTTGAAGCACCAGCTGTCTTAAAAAATTTTCTGCGATCCATCCATTTTATTCCTTTTCGATTTTCTAATTTCTAATTAGAGCTAGAAACAATTCAGTTAATTTACAAACTTCTAGCATTCAAGTACGCTCGCTCAGAAATATCACTCCACGCTACCACTTGCTCTCTAAACTGACTAAATGATTCAAACACTCTTTTACTCAATTCATCTTTACCCGCTACGTCTGCGACAACTTCATCGGAGAGTTCTTTCAAATTTTTAATAACATCATCAGGCAGCGGCCTGACCTGCACTTTATGTTTCGTCACCAGGGTATGCAGTGCACTGTTGTTTCTTGCGGTGTACTCGGCCAACATATCCTGATTAACAATACTACAAGCTTGCATGACAATGGATTGCAAGTCTTTAGGTAACGCGTTAAACGCTTTTTCATTAATCATACATTCGAGTGTTGTGCCGGGCTCATGCCAACCGGGGTAATAATAATATTTTGCCGCTTTATGCAAGCCGAACGCTAGATCATTATACGGCCCGACCCATTCAGTCGCATCAATAGCACCTGTTTTTAATGACGTGAATAAATCACTACCCGGCAAGTTTACCGGCGTACCTCCGGCACGTTTCAATACCTCGCCACCCATACCAGGGATGCGCATTTTCAGACCCTTTAAATCGCTCAATGAATTAATTTCACGATTAAACCAGCCCGCCATTTGCACCCCGGTATTACCGGCAGCAGCAGGAATTAAACCAAACGGCTTATAGGTTTCTTGCCACAATTCCATACCCCCACCATAATACAACCAAGCATTCATTTCTTGCGCAGTCAAACCAAAAGGCACCGTGGAGAAAAATTGTGCACCCTCGCTTTTGCCTTTCCAATAGTAGGCCGATCCATGACCCATTTGCGCAGTGCCGCTTGATACTGCATCGAAAATCTCAAATGCTGGTACTAGTTCTCCCGCACCATAGACCTTGACCTGCATTCGACCACCGCTCATTTCATTAATGAGTTTGGCTAAATTATTCGCACCCGTGCCCAAACCAGGAAAGTTTTTTGGCCAAGTAGTGACCATTTTCCATTTAATCTTGCGCGCTGCACTAACATTAGTACTGAGAGCCGTTGCACTCACCGCAACCAAAGACCCTGCTCCCAGGTTTTTAATAAAATTTCGTCTATCCATCATCCCATCCCAACCACTATCTGGTTTTTTTGGTGTTACAATCAAATCGTGGCTTACTTTAACCTAGAAGTGTCATAGCATTCAATGAACATAATTAATTAGGATATAGGTACTCCAAAAACCATGAAATACGACGACCTAAGAGACTTCATTCAGCAACTGGAAAAGATGGGTGAGCTAAAACGCATCAAACAACCCATCGATGCAACATTAGAAGTGACTGAAATAAGTGATCGCACCTTACGTGCAAAAGGCCCAGCGTTATTATTTGAAAACGTTAAAGGTTCTAAATATCCCTTACTGGCCAATTTATTTGGCACCCCCAAACGCGTCGCACTCGGTATGGGCAAAGAGGATGTGGGCGCATTGCGTGAAGTGGGGAAATTACTCGCGTATTTAAAGGAGCCCGATCCCCCTAAAGGAATGAAAGATGCCTGGCAGAAATTGCCGATCTTTAAACAAGTATTAAACATGTCACCAAAAATTGTCAGTCGCGCAGCTTGCCAACAAAACATCATTGAAAAAAACAATGTTGATCTCTCAGAACTACCGGTTCAAACCTGCTGGCCTGGTGACGCTGGCCCGCTGATTACCTGGGCATTAGTCGTCACTAAAGGCCCGGAAAAAGAACGGCAAAACATGGGTATTTATCGCCAACAAGTCATCGGAAAAAATAAAGTCATCATGCGCTGGTTAGCCCATCGTGGTGGCGCGTTAGATTTTCGCGACTGGCAACAAAAACATCCGGGCGAACCTTTCCCTGTTGCCGTTGCACTCGGTGCAGACCCGGCAACTATCCTCGGTGCCGTTACGCCAGTGCCCGATTCGTTGTCAGAATATGCTTTTGCCGGTTTACTACGTGGCTCCAAAACTGAATTGGTTAAATGCAAATTGCACGACTTACAGGTTCCCGCAAGCGCTGAATTTGTTTTGGAAGGATTTATTTATCCTGATGAAATGGCACCAGAAGGCCCCTTCGGTGATCATACCGGCTATTACAATGAAGTCGACAACTTCCCCGTATTCACCATCGAATGTATTACTCATCGGAATGACCCGATTTACCATTCCACTTACACCGGCAGACCACCCGATGAACCCGCTGTATTAGGTGTCGCGCTCAATGAAGTATTCGTGCCTATATTACAAAAACAATTTCCTGAAATTGTGGATTTCTATTTACCACCCGAAGGATGTTCATATCGCTTAGCCATCGTCAGTATCAAAAAACAATACGCCGGCCACGCTAAAAGAATCATGCTCGGTGTATGGTCTTTCTTACGACAATTCATGTACACCAAATTTGTCATCATTACGGATGACGACATCAACGTACGTGATTGGAATGATGTCATCTGGGCAATGACAACACGCATGGATCCAGGCCGCGACACCACCGTTATTGATAACACCCCCATCGACTATTTAGACTTCGCCTCACCCGTCTCAGGCCTCGGCTCAAAAATGGGTTTAGACGCCACCAACAAATGGCCCGGCGAAACAAATCGAGAATGGGGCGAACCCATTGTAATGGATAGCGCGGTTAAACAGCGAGTGGATGCGATCTGGGATGAGCTTGGGATATTTGATAAAAAATAACAGGTATGAACTAAATTTTAAATTTAATTCATTAGCGAAGCTCCAAAGAAAAAAGTGCAACCTTCTACCACTCGCAGCGGCAACACCTTAGCGAGAGACGCCGTGAATACGTCCTTGTAGGCTTGGGGCGGCATCCTTGCCGCCAACACTCCCGCTCAGGCTCTTGCCACTGCGAGCGGTAACTATCGGAATAATTGATAGATTTTGATTGTGAGTTTTAGGTTTATTTTATTTGGTTAAATCTGTGTTCTGCTGTTTTTCGCGGTATCTTTTTTACAAGTTATTTTATGAGCAAAACACAATTTAAAATGACGTAAAATTCCGCTCATTCATTGATCATTTATCCCGTTTGTGCCGTATAAAAATAATTCCCCGGCTTTAACTGATTGTTTTCTCAATAAAGTAATAATTTCTTGCAAGCATAAAATAAATAAGACAGTATTTCTATTATGAAAGTGGGAAATTACGTCAAATTGGAATGAGATCGCATGTTAGAGTGCGGGATATATATAGTTGGCACAACAAAGGAAGATTCGTGATTACTAGAGATGAGTTTAAAAAACTGGTTATTGCTTTAGGTAAAAAATGGCTTTTTCCTGACTTCACAAAC
This sequence comes from uncultured Ectothiorhodospiraceae bacterium, assembly GCA_945787125.1. Taxonomy (GTDB): domain Bacteria; phylum Pseudomonadota; class Gammaproteobacteria; order S012-40; family S012-40; genus CALZHW01. The sequence goes on along the minus strand of CALZHW010000119.1, from coordinate 203 downwards.
AAACTTACATGGTTTGTTGTTTCCGTTGGTTGTACAATTTTACTCGCTCCTACACCATTAAAACTCCTGTTATATAATTGGTTGGTTGATACCATCAATATGAATTCAGGAGTTAAGTTTACGTTAGCAGAAATCAACACTAACTCAATAGATTATATTTGGGGGTTTAGTTTAGTCGTACTTGCATTAGTACATAATATTGC
>CALZHW010000118.1 GCA_945787125.1 uncultured Ectothiorhodospiraceae bacterium | reverse complement strand
GGCAAAAATAGTCGGCAGTTGACCGGCTTTGCGCCAACCTAACTTGCCGCCTTCTAGCGCGTTTTGCCCACTGGATTCACTCACGGCAAGCTCACTAAATTCAATGCCAGTTGCCAGTTGTTTTAAAACGTTTTCTGCGCGCTTTTTGCTGGCATCAATTTGATCTGCAGATGCCGCCTCAGGCACAGCAATCAGAATATGTGAAATATCGTATTCATCATCAACATTGCCTTGGCTGGTCTGGGTGGCAATAAAATTCTGCACTTCTTGTTCTGAGATAGATACACGGTTGATCACTTCGCGCTGCCGCAGGCGAGCCATGGTGATATCTGCCCGAATCATTTCACGATACTGCGAAAAATCAAAACCTTCACTTTCGAGGGCACTTTTTAGTTGTCGCAAATCAAGATCATTTTGCTCGGCAATGCGGCTTAATGTCTCATTTAACTCAGAGTCGTCGACCCGGATGCCGGTGCTTTTGGCAAATTGTAACTGGATTTGTTTGATGATTTCACGTTCCAGCACTTGTTTTGCCAGAACGCTTTCAGGTGGCAAGCGGTTGCCTTGAGCGCGTAGCTGTCGTTTAATCGTGTCAGTTTCTGCGGTTAATTCCAATGTGGTGATCACATCTTCGTTAACGATGGCCGCAATGCCGTTTATAGTACTGGGTGCTGCCCACGCCAATACCGGTAATAATAATGCAAAAAATGTTGTAAAGCTGCGAACTCTATTCACGCGTTAAATCCTACTGAATACCAAAAATTTCTTGAGAGAATGTCTCTTCCAGATTGCTACCAATTGCGGTCAAACCTTTTAGTTCAAATTGCAAGGCAACGGTGTTTTTACCGTCGTCGCCAATGACGTTTGCGAATCGACGAGCAATAAGTCGAACACTCCAGCAGCAGTTATTATACTCCAATCCTAGCAATCCTTCTCGAATTTGATGATATTTATTGCTGTAAGCCCAGCGAGTTGCGATACGCCATTGAGGGTTGAGTGTTTTAGTGACAATCAATGAGCTTTGTTGCAGTAAATTAGAGCGAAAATCGTGACGAAGTTCCAGCTGATCCGTCGGATTATGCCGATAACGTAGGGTCATTGAACCATTATCTGTGTTGTTAAGGCTATTTTTGCTTAAAATGCCACCGAATAATTGAAGCTTTTGATTGAGATGCACTTTAACCGATGTTGCATAAAGGTTATCCCCTTTAGCGAGTGGCAAATCTTCTGAAAACTGACTTGTTTGATCCGCCAATAAGTGCGCGTGAGCCAGGTTGATCATTAGTAGTGGTTGGCCTTGTTGATCGTTCCAGCTGTTTTCCAGTCCCCAGCTTATTCGCTGAGTATCCCCAAATCGATCCCAGCCACTATAACGTCGGGGGTAAAATAAGCTGTCATAGGATGGTGTCAATGCTCGCGTGTCGATGAGTGGTAAATCAGTTTGTGATTTTTGTGGCATATATAAATAGCTGAGTCGTGGTGATAGGGTTTGTCTGCCTAGTCTGCTTGTTCTATCAAAATACAGTGCAGCAGTGCTGTGCAAATACCAATTTGTTTGACTCAGGTTTTTGCTTGCCGTCTGGTAGCCACGCGCAACTATGCCCAGCGTTGGGGTAAAATAACCCGCTGGTTTTACCCAGGGAATGGACAGTGAAGGGTTCAATACCAGTCGTTGAATTTTGCCGTGCTGGTTTTTGTAAAAATAGCTGTATTGGCTAAATAATTGTGATGCGACAATGGCAAAACGTTGCTGGGTATAAGCGGTAAGCTGCGGTAGCCGCCGATAGGGTTCAGCTACCGAATTCAGCATTTGATAATCTTGCAATAGTCCGCTGAAATACCAGTTTTTGGTATAAGATTGTAAATCGACTTGCCGATTTAACTGTGATTGACTGGCGCTGTTAAGCGATGTGCCGAGGTCAGTGAAATAGCGGGTATCACTAACATGATTAGCTCTAGCGTTGAACCAAGTTTTATCACTCAGATAATTGTGTTGGCGTAAATGAAATTGGTAACGGTCTTTATGTGTTAGTTGATCGCTGGGTAAATATTCCACGCCCATTTCGCCTCGCCAGTTTTGTTGTAAATAGCGATATTCAGCCCCAAGTTGGACGCCTCTTTTTTGAATGTAACGCGGATTTAATGTCATGTCGTAGTTTGGCGAGATATTAAAATAATAAGGCACTGATAAATCAAAACCGTCTGTGCTGGAGTACGCTGGTGTGGGGGCAAGCAGGCCGGATTTGCGGCCTTGCAAAGGAAAGCTGATATAGGGTAAATAGATTACCGGCACGGAAAATATTTCGATTTTTGCGTTGCGCGCAATGCCTAGATTTTTAGCGTGATCGAGAGAAATTTTCTCAGCACTGATTTGCCAAACTTTTTTCTCTGGTGGACAGGTAGAATAATCCGCGTTTTCTAACTGCAGTTTATTTTTTTGAAAAGCAATGCGGCCTGCATTACCATTGCCATTGTTTGTTGCGATACGATACTCTGTGTTTTTGGCCTCTCCTTCTTCGGTGGCAAGGTTTAACGTCAGTGAATCGGTGAGCACACTCATATTGGGTTGTTGGTAAATAATATCTCCGCTGGCTTCAAGTTGCTTGGTTTCATCGTTGAATTTGGCGTTATTGGTTTGCAGTACTTGGTTTTCGGTGGTGATTTTGACATCGCCACTGAGCTGGTAGTTGATATTTCCCGTGACTTGTAGCTTTTGTGCCGAAATGTGCATTTTATCTGACGGCACTGGCTTGCTGGTTAATGGCGGCATTATCGGGTGGCAGAGCTGTGCTTGCTCAGCAATCGTGGGCAACGGGATGCTTATTGCCAGACACAATAAAATGTGGGTATTTAAGGGTAGCCGCATGGGTTTTTCGTATGGGTTTTTGTGGTCGGTATTGTAAGTTATATTAACCCGGATAATCCATGAATTACACGATATTGCGTGATTACGGAAAAATCGATGCTCAATAAGTGATGAAATTATAAGGAAAAAGCGTATTTCGTTATAAATGCGCACGATTATCGACCATATGGCGCTGGTAGCGCCAAAGTCGGCAAAGAACGTGAATATCAATTTGATCTCGTTAATTATAAAGCAGGATTGTTGTGGAAAATAAAGTAACCGATTTGCGCCTAATGCAACTCAAGCAATGGCTGAATGTTGAATTCGTTGATGTAGAGTGGCGACTTGAAGTTGCTTCAGCCGATGCTAGTTTCAGGCGTTATTTTAGAGTGATATTCGCCGATAAAACCCTGATTGCGATGGATGCCCCGCCCGATAAAGAAGACATCAAACCCTTTATTCAGGTGGCAAGCGCATTGAAGTCATTGAATGTTAATGTGCCGGAAATCTATGCACAGGATTTGACTCAAGGTTTTTTATTGTTACAGGATTTTGGCGCTATTGGTTATCTGGACCAGTTAACTGCCGACAATGTGGATGCGCTGTATCACGATGCATTGAATGCTTTGTTAAATTTGCAGAGTGGCGAGCTAGCACAGCAACCTAATCTGCCGATGTATGATGAAGTATTGCTCATGCGCGAGATGGCGTTATTCACGGATTGGTTTTTGGCGGAACATTTGTCATTGACACTGACGGATAATGAGCACGAAATGCTGCAAGCGATTTACACGTTGCTGTGTGATAACGCGCTTGAGCAGCCGCAGGTTTTGGTGCATCGCGATTACCATTCGCGCAACTTGATGGTTTATCCAGAGGATAATCCTGGCATTATTGATTTTCAGGACGCGGTGCAGGGTGCCGTCACATATGATCTGGCCTCTTTGTTGCGCGATTGTTATATCTCGTGGCCGGATGACAAAGTTTATGCTTGGCTGGCAGATTATTTAAAAGCGTTGCAGAGCAAAGGGTTTTGTCTGTCAACTGAGCAGGAAACTTTTTTTCGTTGGTTTGATTTGATGGGTATGCAGCGGCATTTAAAAGCCATTGGTATCTTTTCGCGCTTGAATTACCGTGATGGTAAATCGGGTTATCTTAAGGATATTCCGCGCACCCTGGGTTATGTGGAGCAGGTTAGTCAAAAATACCCGGCACTCGCGCCTTTTTCACAATGGCTAAGCGCCAAAGTGAAACCCGCATTTATTGAAAAACAGCGCACATGAAAGCGATGATACTTGCGGCTGGTCGTGGTGACAGAATGCGACCACTAACTGATGTTTGTCCCAAACCTTTGCTTAAAGCGGGCGGTATTCCGTTGATTGAACACCATATCAATAAATTGCGAAAGGCGGGGATCATTGAAATCGTTATAAACCATGCTTATCTTGGGCAACAGATTGAAGATTATCTGCAAGACGGCCAAGCATTGGGTGTTGCTATTCGATATTCCCATGAAGATACCGCATTGGAAACTGGTGGAGGGATTTTTCAGGCTTTACCGCTGTTGGGTGATGCGCCATTTTTAGTCGTCAATGCCGATGTGTGGTGTGACATCGATTATGGACAACTATTGCAGAGCATCAATGCACAGAGCGCTAACGCACAGAGCATCAGCGGGCTTGCGCATTTGTTAATGATAAATAATCCTGTCCACAATCCGCAGGGTGATTTTTATTATACTAACGGTAGATTGAGCAAGAGTGGCGAGGAAAAGCTAACGTATTCCGGTATAGGCATCTACTATCCGCAGTTGTTCGCAGAGTGTGTGGCCGGGGCATTTCCATTGGCGCCCTTACTGAGAAAAGCAATCAGCGATAATTTGATTACTGCCACATATTATAACGGTTACTGGTTGGATGTTGGTACGCCTGAAAGGTTGATACAGCTAAACCGGCATTTAGAATTATGATTATTGAGAGGCCAAGATTTTTGCGGAAGGGCGATCACAAGGATCGCCCCTACGGAGATAGGTAAATTATACATCGTTGGGGCGATCCTTGTGATTGCCCTGCCGAGAGCCCGCTAAATTATTAGACAGTTTAGGGTGCGTTCTACGCACCAGCGAAACCTGCAATCGCCCCTGGAAATCTGAGCTAGCTGATAGACAAGCAGCATGAAAAAATTTCTGGGCGATCTCGAAATTTGTGGTGCGTAAAACGCACCCTACGTCGGATAACTCATCCAAAACGAGAGCGTGTTGTGAAAAAACGTTTATTAATCTGCATTTCATCACATGGGTTTGGTCATTTTGCAATGACAGCACCTATTATTAATCAGGTTTTACGTGAAGATAATTTTGAAATTATTTTGCGAACGACGGTTCCAGATTTTCTCATTAAATCTCGGTTGAATACTGCGGTTGCAGTGATAAACGAAGCCAGTGATTTTGGTATGCAAATGAAATCGTCGCTTGATGTAGAGCTGGGAAAAAGTTTGGCCCGTTACCGGGGTTTTCATCGGCATTGGGTGGCAAATGTTAAGCAAGAAGCGGCTAAGCTTGCCGAGATAAAGCCGGACTTGATTTTGGCAAACATACCCTATGTTACTTTGGCTGCCGCTCAGCAGTTGGGTATAAAGAGCTTGGCCTATTGCTCGTTGAATTGGGCGGGTATCGTCACAAACTATTTTTCTGATCAAGCAGATTTTGTCGATCAATACATTCCGCAAATGCTTGCCGCCTATAATTCAGCGCAAGCATTTATTTGCCCGGCGCCGTCAATGGCGATGCCAGCACTGCATAACGTTGTAAAAGTAGCACCGGTTTGCTCTGTGGGTCAATCACAGAGAGCAAAAATTTTGACAAAACTGAATTTAGCGCCTTCCAGCAAGCTGGTATTAATTAGTGCGGGTGGGGTGGCGACGCCGATTCCGGTTGATACCTGGCCGGTCGCCAAGGATGTCATTTGGTTATGTGCCTGGTCGATCAAAAGTCAGCGTAAAGATATTGTTTCAATTGATGATATCGGCATAGCGTTTAGTGATTTAATGGCGAGCGTAGACGCTGTCATTACCAAGCCGGGTTATGGTACGGTAAGTGAGTCAGTTTGCCATGCGGTGCCTGGTTTGTTCGTTCGTCGTGGTGACTGGGCCGAAGAACCTTACTTGATTGAATGGTGGCAGCAAAATGGGGTGACTCAAGAAATTAGTCGGCAGCAGTTTTTTGCGGGTAATTTTGTCGCGGTTTTATCCGAGCTTTGGCAAAGCCCCATAAAAAAACCACTCGCGCCCGCAGGTGTAGGACAAGCTGTTGATATTATAAATCATTATTCAGGATAAACCTTGACAGAGCGAGTGCATCGTTTGCACTATCACAATCCGATCAAATTACACAATTTATGAGTGGGAGAGAGGTATGCAGATAGGGACGCCATTGTCTTCAAGTGCGTTGCGGGTCATGTTATTGGGCGCTGGGGAGCTTGGTAAAGAGGTGATTATCGAATTGCAACGTTTTGGCGTTGAAGTTATCGCTGTCGATCGTTATGCCAATGCACCCGGCCATCAAGTTGCCCATCGGGCACATGTTATCGATATGACAGATGGTCAGGCATTGCGACAAGTGATTGAGCAAGAAAAGCCGCATATTATCGTACCGGAAATAGAAGCGATCGCAACCGAAACGTTGTTGGAGATTGAAAAGCAAGGCATTGCTGAAGTCATTCCTACGGCGAGAGCCACATATTTAACGATGAACCGTGAAGGCATTCGTCGCCTGGTGGCTGAAGAACTTGAGCTTCCTACGTCCAACTATGCCTTTGCAGAGAGTCTAAATGCCTTGAAAATGGCGATTGACGGCCAGATAGGTTACCCCTGTATTGTTAAGCCGGTTATGTCTTCTTCTGGTAAAGGCCAGTCGTTAATTAACTCACCTGACGAGGTTGAGGCGGCCTGGAATAGTGCCTTGCACAGCGGCCGGGTTAATCAAAGCAAAGTCATTGTCGAAGAAAAGATAGAGTTTGATTTCGAGATTACCTTGCTCACAGTGCGTTATCTGGATGCGGAACATAATACCAAAACGGCTTTTTGTCAGCCGATTGGTCATGTGCAAAAATCCGGAGATTACGTTGAGAGCTGGCAGCCACAGGCCATGACTGAAATTGCATTAAAGCGCTCACAGGAAATTGCCGGAAAGGTGACTGAAAATCTGAGTGGGCGAGGTATTTTCGGGGTTGAGTTATTTGTTAAAGGTGATGAAGTTTGGTTTAGTGAGGTGAGTCCTCGGCCGCATGATACAGGTATGGTTACTATGGTTTCTCAGTTGCAAAGCGAATTTGAGCAGCATGCTCGTGCCATTTTAGGTTTGCCGGTATCAACTGAGTTAATTAGTCCTGGAGCCAGCGCGGTTGTCTACGGAGGTTTAGAGGGTGAAGCGATCGTGTTTGATGGGGTGGCTGAAGCCTTGCAAATAGAAGGTACCAAGTTGCGTTTATTCGGTAAGCCGGAATCTTTTACTTATCGACGTATGGGTGTGGTGTTAGCTAAAGCAGCTACTGTGCAAAAATCACGTGAAAATGCTGGTCGGGCAGCCAATATTGTGAGTACGAGTCAATTAAATTCTTAAAGCTATCCGTTAATCAATACCCGTTAATCAATACCCGTTAATCAAAACAATCAATAAATAAGGGAGAGCCTCTTCATTTATGTAATGCAATCTATGTTGCAAAACTAGCCCCTCCCCACTCCGTCGAATCATCGACGGTATAAATGAGGGCTCTCCCTGAAACTTACTGTTTGATTATCTTAATCCGTCTTCTTTACTATAAATCTTGTAAGTAGCAAATGCACCGAGTGTGCAACCAATTGCTATAATTATATAGATAGCAACGGTCAAGCCTTGCGTGTATTCCATGTTTATCCCTCAGAAAAATTGTTTTAATACGTGTCCATGTATCTTGCCGCATAATGTTGAATCATTCAAGCCTTTGGCGAAAATTTCTGACTTGATTGCTGAGTATTTGCACAAATTTATAGCGTGACTGGTCGCATGCTTTAGGTTGATGCGCCCCAAGTTTCGGTGTTCGATGACGTCAATGGTGCCACCTTCTACTAGGAGCCAAAGAAACGTGGTTGAAATAACTTACTCATCTTACATCACATCTCTAGCCCGTTTGTTCATTCTGAACGTGCCAATACAGACTAAATATGAGTGTCAGATGTCCAATTTATTTCAACCACGTTTCTTAGCGAGCTTTAGTAGGAATTGCAAGCCATTCACCACTCAAATAATCACATGTGGTTTGCAATGATTCAGCGATAAATGAACGATTTTAGTCACAATTGTGAGTACTTTTTCTCATACTCAATCATAAAGTAAATATCCCCATGGACGCTACAATATTTAGCATTAGTGAAGACTTATATTTACGAATAATTCTAAAATAGTTTAATCGTGTAAGGGTTGTGAAGGGGAAGTGTTTTGTTCAAAACTCCGCAAGAGTTGGTTAAGGGAGTCGATAAACTGGTGTCATTGCCTGAGGTTTGCTTTTTGGTAAATGACCTGGTCAATGATCCAACGTCAGATATTCAACAAATTGGCAATGTGATTAGTCAGGATCCTGATTTAACGGCGCGCTTGTTAAAATTGGTCAATAGTTCGTTTTATGGTTATACCACGCCAATTGATACTGTTTCCCGCGCCATCATGGTGGTGGGTTTACGTGAACTGCAACATATGGTTTGGGCAAGTTCTGCCGTTGAAACCTTTAATAGTCTACCGCCTGCAGATGCAACTATGGCGAGCTTTTGGCGGCACAGTATTTTTACCGCTGTGTGTGGCAGAATATTGGCCCGCGAAGCCAATATATTGCATCCTGAACGCTTATTTGTCACCGGTCTGTTACATGATATTGGACGATTGTTGATTTACATCAAAGAGCCCGACGTAGCACGGGAAGTTTTTGGCCGACAACAGCAAGACCCTAATCAAGACTTGTGCATTATTGAAAAAAACCTCTTAGGATTTGATCACGCTGAATTAGGTGGCGTTTTATGTGAGTCCTGGCAGCTGCCAGCAAGTATTTCAGTTGCGATCGCGAATCATCATCAGCCTGTACTGGCTTCTGGGTACCCCATGGAGTCATCAATAGTACATATCGCAAATATTATGGCGCATGCACTTGAACTTGGGCAAGAGGAAAAACTACAGGAATTAACGCACCCAGGCGCTTGGGGAATGCTTGATCTTTCCGATAACATCGTGAAAAAAATACTCCACGAAGCCGTATTGCAATTCCTCGAAGTACTGGAATTATTGCTGCCAGCCGCTAGCCAACGAGTTTAAGAAAACTTTTTTGCATGTCTGGCATGGTAGTAGCTGCCATTAATTTGCTCATTCGTTTTTTGGAGGGCTTCCAGGAGCCTCAAATGCTATCTAATGCCCTCGATCTTCATACTGTAAAACGAGTTGCTTGTCCACAAGTCCAGCTGAATTACTCACCGTAATACGACCAGGGAATAAATTTTCTGTAAAATATTGCTTTGCAGCATAATGTAGTTTACCCTAGCCGCCGCTAAAAGAGGCGATCATAATCGCATTAAATGCTGGTTAGATGATCGTTGGCTCACAAAATAATCGCTGTGAGTACAGACCAAATTGGAGAGGTGTCCGAGTGGCCGAAGGAGCACGCCTGGAAAGTGTGTGTACGTCAAAAGCGTACCGAGGGTTCGAATCCCTCCCTCTCCGCCAATTTACTGGTAAGCTATCGCTGCTTACCCGTGTATGCTGATTACGCCATTCAAACGGCTTTTCCTATCTTAAACCTAGATTAATCAGTTGAACCACGATTTCTAGCACAAGCTCTTGATGCCCCTAGCAAATTCAAAAATATGCAGATCACCAATAAGGTGACCATGCAATTCTTGAATTCACTATGCACTTCAATATCTTGCACTAAAAATTCGCGCCAACTGATTATTCTAGGTTAGAAAATGCGGTTCTTCCGTTGTTTTCAAGCTCTCTGAAATGTTTATCCAATTCTCCCGCAGCTAAATCTGAAATCAACCCGATCGGCATTATTATTGCTTTATTGCTTCTATTGTAGATTGCTGTTGCTGACAGCCGAATATTGAACATAAAAACCCTGAAATCGTAATCGCCTGCCAAGCTAACTCTAGTAGCAGGAATAATTAATAACTCAAGTTTCGGAGTTCAAACTATTTTCCGTGATCAGCGCTCGTGGTGGCAAGGCCTTATCGAGAGTGTTGGCAGCAGGGATGCTGCCGTTAAGCCTATAAGGACATATTCACGGCGTCTCTCGGTAAGGTTTTGCCGCCACGGGTGCTGGAAGGTGGCACTTTTGCAACTTTGAAGTCCGAAACTTGAGTAATAATAGGATGATTTTTAAGCCTGATATGAATCAGTTAAAAAATAAGTGCGAATATAGCCAGAGTAAGGTGTCGTCAGGTACTCTGAATAGTAGTGCAGACAATGCTGTTTGGCTGCCCAGTGAATTACGTGATACGAGCCTCTGCTTGTTAGGCGGTGAAGATCTTGCTTTTGAACTGATTGCCTTGCGTTTCGCTGCATTGTTAAAAAACGCGGGTTCAAAGGTGGATTATGTGACGGCGAATTCCTGGTTGCAAGAGACTTTGCTACGTTTAGGGGCTGTTGACGGTGTGTTTGATCAGGTAAGCCAGGATGCTGATGATTATGTTTCGACGTATGGTACGGCCGAGTTGATGTTTACGCTATTGAAACAAGCGCAAAATGAAATGCCTTTGCCCATTGAGCTAGCACCTGATGTTGAGCGTTGTGAGGCGTTTACCGAGCAATGGCTTAAAAATTTACCACCACCTTATATCGGCATTAGCTGGGATGTTAGGCCAGCTAATAAAACCGCTGAAGCATCAGCAGGTTTTGAGTTGGAAAAGTTGGTTGAGATACTTTCTTTGTTTTCCGGAACGCTAGTGGTTTTACAGCGCAATCCACATGCCGACGAGTTGGATTACATTAGTAAAAATACTCAAGCTGCTTTACTGGATTGTTCAGATTTATATGATGATCCGGGTGAAATGCTGGCCGTTGTCCAATTGCTCGATGATCTAATCGCCGTACCTGATTTTGCGCAAAATTTAAGAGCATGTGTGCATAAACCGGCGCATGTTTTTTGGCCTGCAGCATTGTTGGCAAAATCTACCTATGGTAATGGCAACCAAGATGAACTAAAACAATGGTTCCCT